>NZ_AKJJ01000084.1:0-27301 GCF_000282395.1 Pseudomonas sp. GM55
GTGAGCGTACCGTTGGCGATGGTCAGGTCGGCGTTGGTGAACCCGGTGACCGCTTCGCTGAAGGTGATCGTCACCAGCGAGGTTTCGCCGATTTTCAGCGCATTGTCCGTGACCACGATGGTCGCGGTCGGACGGAGCGTATCAATCGCATAGTTGTTCGAATCGGTGGTGCCGCTCCCTGCGTTGCCTGCCAGATCGCTGATCCCAGTATTGTTCAGGGTGATCAGGTTGGTCGTGTCATTGATGCTGGCCGTCGGGGTGAAGGTCGCGGTCCAGGTGATGCCACCATCGCTGCTGCTCACCGCCGTGAGCGTACCATTGGCAATCGTCAGGTCGGCATTGGTGAAGCCGCTCACCGCTTCGCTGAACGTAATGGTCACCAGCGAGGTTTCGCCGGCGGTCAGCGTCGTATCGGCCAGCACAATCGTGGCGGTCGGGCGCACGGTATCGATGGCGTAGTTGTTCGAATCGGTGGTGCCGCTCCCGGCATTGCCCGCCAGGTCGCTGACCCCGGTGTTGTCCAGCGTGATCAGGTTGGTCGTATCGGTGATGCTGGCGGTCGGGGTGAAGGTCGCCGTCCAGGTGATGCCGCCGTCGCTGCTGCTCACCGCCGTGAGCGTACCGTTGGCAATCGTCAGGTCCGCGTTGGTGAGACCGGTGACCGCTTCGTTGAAGGTGATGGTCACCAGCGAAGTTTCGCCGACTCTCAACGCATTGTCCGCCACTACGATGGTCGCGGTCGGGCGTACAGTGTCGACCGTGTAGTTATTGGAGTTGGTGGTGCCGACGCCGGCGGTGCCCAGACCGTTGATCACCCCGGTGTTGTCCAGGGTGATGACGTTGGTCGTATCGGAAATACTGGCGGACGGGGTGAACGTTGCCGTCCAGGTGATGCCGCCGTCACTACTGCTCACTGCAGTGAGTGTACCGTTGGCGATGGTCAGGTCGGCGTTGGTGAAACCGGTCACGGCCTCGGAAAAGGTAATCGTCACCAAGGACGTTTCGCCGATGCTCAGTGTGGTGTCAGCGACCACAATGGTGGCGGTCGGCGGTGGCGAATACGCAGTGTTGAGTACACCACCGTCGTTGTAGATAGTCGCGAAAGAGGTAGGCGAGGTGCCGGTTGAACCTCCGCCCTGCGCAACACCGCCCGCACCACTGGCCGCGGCATTACCGGCAAGGGCCGCGAAGTTGGCGGCCGTCATCAGCAGCGTGCCTTTGTTCCAGATCGCACCGACGCCCCGGCCGCCCACGCCGCCATTACTGGCATTGCTGCCTTGGCCACCGCCACCGCCACCGCCCCCACCGGCGCCGATGTTGTTGCTGATGGTCGACGTACCGATGACGGTGATGGTGCCGCTGCTGGCGTTGTAGATCCCGCCCACCGCGTTGCCGCCGGCGCCACCTACCTTGTCCCAACCGGCCCCGCCGCCGCCACCGCCAATGGAAATCGTGCCATTGGTGGCCGTCGCACCGTTACCGCCGTTGCTGTAATAGGAAACGCCCACCCCGCCAGCCCCGCCAGTGCTGGTACCGCCGCGACCGCCCATGTGGGTGGCGTCATAACCGCCGCCATAACCACCGACACCGCCGCTGCCCGCCTGGCCGCCCAACGTGCCGGTGCCCGGCCCTGCCGAACCGCCATGCCCGCCGCCCTGGCCGCCCAAGCCGCCGCCACCGCCACCGCCACCGCCGTAAAAAGCGCCGGTGACACCGCCACCACCACCGCCACCGGAAGCGGCGTTGGAGGTCACGGTAACGTTTTTCAGGGTCAGAATCCCTGCGTTGAAAATTCCCCCGGCCATCGCGCCCGTGGCGCCGTAGCCACCGTTGCCACCGTTGCCCGATACCAGACCACGGGTGATCACCAGTCCATCGAGCGTCACGGTGCTGCCAGACGCCACTTCAATCACTCGGGTCTTGTACTGACCATCGAGAGTCACATCTGCCACACCGTCGTTGTTCAAGTCGCCATCAACGTAGACGTTCTTGTTGATCAGCAATTCGGAGGTCAACTGCACCGTCATGCCGCCGCTGAAGGTGACGATGTCGCCGTTCTGCGCCGAGGCCAGCGCTGCACGCAACGAGCCGACGCCGGTGTTGGCGTTGTTGGTGGCGGTCCAGGTGGCCAGGCCCCACTGGTAGTCGCTCATGGCCGTGGCCGAGAGGACGTTGGCGCTCTCGATGTTGCCGGTAACGATTTCCAGATCCCAGTCACCGCCCACGCCGGTACGGTTGTTCGAAGCCGCTACATCGCGGCCGGTCATTTGCGCCAGCGAGTCGACAAAGCTCAGGCCACGCTCGCCTGCGGCGGTGTAGCAGCCGTAGATCAGGATGTCGCCGCCAGCATTCATGTCCTTGCCGATTTCCGCCAGCACCGCGCTGCGGGCGGCGACGTTGTCAGCCGACAGATAGCTGTCGCCCAGCCACAGGTCGCCTGCGTTGCCGTGGGCGATGATCTGCACCGAGCTGATGCCCTGATGCTGATCGAGGTAGTCGGCGATCTGCTGCAGTCCATCCTTGCCCGCGTCCAGTTTCACCACCTGGGTCCCGGGCGCCACGCCTTTGAGCAGGCTGTCGGCATCTTTCACCCGGGAGTCGACGAACACCACGCTCTGCCCGGGCACCGCAACGGGGCTGGCCGCCGCTGTGGCATCGGCCTGGCCGTGGGTGTCCTGGCTGGCCGTCGGGTGATCGGCAGTCGGCGTCTTGGCGGTATCGGCCGTGGAATGGCTATCGGCCTGGGCGGCGGTATCGGCCACCGTGGCGGCGACGGCGCCGTCGAACAGCATGCGCGGTTCAAGGGACATGATCATGGGCGCCGCTGGCGTCCGTTGGCCTTCGGTCACCCGTGACTTTGCCTTTGCCCCGCCAAAAATGGTCCACCACATGCTGCTCACCCGAATTCGAACGAATTTACGTAATGCATCAATGAAAAACGCCGCGATCAAATGTTCGCGGCGTCGGACTTCATACGAATGACATTGGCGGCGCTGGCAGAGCCATCGAGCCAAAAGGACAAGTCTGAGTATTGCTTGAACAGGTCCGGCGGCAGGATGGTGCGCCGGGCCTGTACGGCAACCTTGGGTCTGACCTTGTGCAGGCCGGTCACCCCGAGGGCTTGATCGAATTCCGGGGCGTCGTACGCCAGATGCTCGAAGTCGTGCTCGAACCAGGGCTCGTCGATAAAGTCGTAGACCAGCCGCAGTACCCGCTCCGGTGCCTGGGTCAGCAAGTCATAGTCGATGATCAGCAACGAGTCGGCATATTCGCCGTAATAGGCTTCCTTGAGTGCCGCCCAGGCAAAACCCACCAGGCGATTGCGCTGGGCCAGGGTTTCGCAACGGCTGTAGACGGTGTTGCGCTCGACGGCATCGCCGAAGAGCTTGGTGTTTTCATAGGGATTGGCGCGGTAAAGACGCTCGATGCTGTCCATGATCCAGGCGACGTTGCGCACACAGGCAATCACCTTGGCCTTGGGAAACAGATCGTTGATGGCCGGAAGTCGGGCGCTCCAAAGGCGATTGGTGTCGAACACCACCGGTTTGTCGGCCTTGTCGGCGTAGAAGGAATCGAACAGGCCGCGCAACAGGCGGCGGCGCATGTCGGTGTCGATCACCGCGCCGAACTCGCTGCCCGCGCTGCACTGGTCCAGAACGCCGGAAAACAGGGAACCGACGGGGCTGGTCATTCCGGCATGGAAACGCGGGTTCTGCAAAAGAATGGCAGAAAGCAGCGTCGAGCCTGAGCGCGGCAAACCGGAAATAAAGTGAAATTGGTGCAATCCCTTCACCTTGACGTTAAATCCTTTTGTAGGACAAAGCGTAACCGAAGGAAAAGTGTTCGCCTAGTGGTGTTTTGATATCAATTCGGAGTCAATTCCACTGGAAATCCGCTTTTTTAACACCTAATGAACGGATGAAGCGTTTTAGCTTCGATGCAGCTTATTTCCCGGCCATTGCCGACAAGTACAGCCTGGCGAGAACGCCACCGGCCTTTACCTGACGGCCCAACTGCCATTGAGCGGGCACAGGGGCAAACTCATCCGGCACGTCGGCGGTACTGATCAACCAGATACGCCGGGTGCCCTTGGGCAAATCGCCGAGGCTGTCGAGGTATTCCTCCGGTGCCGTCAGGGTGCCGAAACCATAGTCATTCGGACGACTCGAGGTTCCGTCGGCATGTGGCGGGGTGTACAGCAGTGGCTTGGCATCGGTGCGGTTGTAGTAGACGTAGCTCAAGTACCAGAGCATGTCGCTGGTGACGATTTGATCGCCGGGCTGGAAGTGCTGGTTGACGTCATCGACCATGACATTGACCTGGTCATGGATATCTACCGTGGCGTTGTTGTTCACGCCCACCAGTTCGACACCGACAAACAGCACCAGCACCGTTAGCGCCAGCACGCGGGAGCCGTTGTACAGGCGATCGATCGCCAACGCCGCCAGCATGGGCAGGCCCAGGGCATAGACGGTGAGATAGCGTTCGATGAACATCGGCGAAATGAACGACACCGCGAACACCAGCAGCATCGGCACGAAGGTGTAGACCGCCAGCAATGCGCTGCCCCGGAACACACTGCGGTCCCGCACCAGCGCCACCCCGGCCAATATCGGCATGGCCAGCGGCAGGGTGGCAAACACCAGCGGCGACAGGTTTTCGCCATCGTCCTGGGTCAACAGCGACCACACCATGGACGGCAGGGACCCGAAGGTGACCGGCGTTTCCCAGCCGACATCACCATTGGCCTTGAGTTGATCGATGTGCTGCAACAGATCGACCAGCCCCGGCAACCACGGCAGGTACAGCACGACAATGGCCAGGTTCGCCAGCCACCAGTCGCCGCGCTGGATATGCCGCAGGCGATACCCCGGCTGCACGCGGACGATGCCCAGGTACAACCAATGGCAAAGCACGCAGAGCGCAGTGAAGTAATGGGTGTAGAACGCCGCGCTCATGAGCAGGACGTAGATCACCAGATAGCGTCGGCGTTGCGGTTTGCGGACCCAGTACGCCAGGGCAATCGTCGCCCCGAGCAACCACAGCCCCAACAGCGAATACATGCGCACTTCCTGGCTGTAGCGAACCGCCGTGGGCAGCAGCGCCAGCAGAAAGCCGGCGAGTATCGCGGCGCGGCGGGTAGCCAGTCGATCCACCAGCCACACGCCGAGCCCGACCGAGGCGATGCCCGGCAGGGCGCTGAGGCAGCGAATCGAAAAAATGCCGTCACCGAAGACCGCCATCCAGCTGTGCAGGAGCATGAAATACAGCGGCGGATGCACGTCGTAGGCTGCATGAAGCCAGATGTCCGGCAATGAATATCGCGCCAGCAACAGGCTGGAACCCTCGTCGCCCCAGATCGCAGCCGCGGTCAGATCGTAGAAGCGCACCAGCGCCGCCAGCACCAGGATCGGCACCAGCCAATGCTCCCGCGCCCAGCGAATCATCGGTTGCGCGCCCCTGACGAAACCAGGGTTCGCGTGTGGCCCCTGGGTGTCGCCCATCGGCGTTTCTCTGCGCGCCTCCATTGCTTCCCCTTGCAACGCTCAGTGACAGTTTACTTGCGGTTCACTTTAGACCTTCAGGCCGAGCATCGTCGATGCTGGCCCGTTGACGAAACGACCTGCGGCGGCGAGGGTCGGTCGATCTAAAAACCGCTTTCCCTGACACCCAGCGCCGCCACGCGTCGCCAGGCAACGCCCAGCACCGACTCGCCACGGCCTTGCAACACCGCCACGCCGCGCAATGGCTGCACAGGCGCCGGGGGCTGATCAAGCGTGGTCAACCGCGCGCCGTACTGTGCCTGTACCGGCTCGGCCCGTTGATGCTGATCACGACGCACGGCAATCGGTCCGTGGTGATCGGAGGTCAGTGCCTCCTGATCGACAAACGCCGCACCGTTGGTATCGATTTCACTCAGTTGCACGGCAATCGCCGGATGCATCGGATCATCCGCGATAAACCGCCCGGTGGCGCCCGGCGCCACGCGCCAGAGTTCAGCCTCGGCCAGATAGCCACGCAAGCGCACGCCCTCCCCGACCACCCGGGCCAGCGGCTCCCGAGTGGACAACCAGCGCCCCACCGTCCATTGCGCCAGCAGATCACGCACCGTGCCGGCATGGGGCGCGCGCAACAGCAATCGCTCGCGCTGAGCCGCCAGCCCACGGTACTCGGCGACCGCTTCGGCCAAGCGCTGCTCGACAATTGCGGCATCGGAAGCCGTTTCGCTGCGGCTGGCCTGACGGCGCATTTGCAATTGCTGAATCTCGATTTCCCGGCGCGCAATGGCCTGCCGCGAATCGAGATCCGGCGACTCCAGTTCGATCAGGACATCACCCTGCGCCACCGACTGCCCGTCATACACATTCACGGCTTTGATCCGCGCCGCTACCGGCGCATGCAAAGTGCTGACCCTGCCCGCTTCCAGCATGGCCGGCACCTCGACGGCACTGCGCCACGGCAGGATGAGCACCAGCAACAGCCCGAGCAACACCAGGCTGCTGAGCAGCACACGCGGCCCATGTGCCTGCTCGCGGCGACCCCACCACTGGCGCCATTCACTCATGATGGGCAGAAAGATGAACCAGACCAGTTCCACCAGCATCAGGAAGATCCCCAACACTTTGAAGAACAGGTGATAGACCGCCAGCGCGATCCCGAAAAACAATGCCGCGCGCCACAACCATGAGCCATACCCCCAGATCAGCAAACGCCGTTGCATGGTCGGCGACCAAGGCTCCGGCGCCGCTGCGCCATAGCCAAACAAAAATTCGCGCAGACGCCAGCGGCACAAGGCAAACGCTCGCCCCTGAAGGTTATCGACCTGCCAGAAATCGCTGAGTAAAAAATAACCGTCAAAGCGCATGAACGGGTTGAGATTGACCACCAATGTCGTGATCCACGTAGCACTGGCGAGCATGAACGCGGCGGTGCGGGCGGGACCGTCGGGCAGCAACGACCACGCCAGCAAGGCCATGCACGCCAGCAGTAACTCGGCCAGCACACCGCCGGCACCAATCAGCAACCGGGCCTTGCGATCATTGACCCGCCAGGCATCGCTGACATCGGTATAGAACATCGGCAGCAGCACCATGAACGCCACGCCCATGCTCTGTACCCGACACCCGGCGCGCTTGGCCATGAACGCGTGACCGAACTCATGGCACACCTTGGCGAAGAACAGGGCCACGCCAAACGCCAATGCGCCGCCAAGGCTGAACAGATGCGGAAAAGTAGCCATGAATCGCTGCCAGTCCCGCGACACCAGAAACACCCCCAACCCCAGCACAGCGGGCAATCCGTAGCGCAGCGCTCGCGGGCCAAAGCGCTCCAGCCATGGCCAGGCACGATTGAGAAAATGCTCGGGACGCCACAGCGGAATACGAAAAAACAGGTACTGATGGAGCAACATTTGCCACAGGCTCTGGCGCTGGGCTGCCGCTTTAAAGCTGTAACTGGCACGCTGCTGGGGATCGAGGGCGGTAATCAGGTCGTGGCTGCGCAAAAACGCCAGCAACTGCTCCAGGTCCGCACCGTCCAGCGCCAATCCCGGCTCACAATTGGCCGCTTGCAGGACCTGCTCGGGCTCGCCCAGCGACCAGTGACGCAACAAGCGCATCGCCGTCGTACCGAGCTTGAAGTAGCGCCCCCGTACCGGGTCGGCCAGCGTCCAGCAGGGTGCGCCGTCCAGTGCCGGCGCTGCCGGGGACAACTGCAGGTCGGCACGCAGGCCGGGCAGGCTCATTTACAGGCCCACGCTCTGACGCAAGCCGGCCAGCGGTCGACGCAGCAGGTACAACGCCAGCGGTGCCCGGTCACCGAAGATTTTCGCCGTGCCGCGCAAACCGATGCGCGGGGGTGCCGCGTCGAAATTCGCATCCAGGCGATAGGCCAATTGCCCGCCCGCCGTGGGTTGCGCTTCATAGGCCGAACGTTCGAGTCTGGCCAGATGGCGTTGCAGCGGGTCACTGTCGAGGAACAATGCGACTTCAGCACCCGGCTCCAGGGAGATCGCATCCCCCACGGCCAGCTCGATACGCAATTGCGCTTGCGCCGGATCGGCGATTTCCATCAGTCGCTCGCCGGTCTGCACCGGCTTGCCGGTCCAGCGTTCGGCATCGGCAAACACCGCAATGCCATCGCGCTCGGCACGCACTTCGCTGCGCTTGAGCAGCTCACGTGCGTAGTCACGCTCGGCGCGTTTCTGTTCGACCCGGGCGGCCAGCAAATCCAGTTTCGAGCTGGATTCGGCATCGGCGAACGAACGCTGGGAGTTGGCCTTGAGTTCCGCCTCGGCAACCCCGAGGGCGCGCTCGGCGACATCAGCCTGAGCCTTGAGCGTGGTGCTTTCGAAGCGCAGCAGCACTTCGCCGGTCTTCACCGTTTGATTGGGCTTGACCAGGAACTCGGCAATGACCCCGTCCAGCGGCGCCGCCACCACCCGACCGCCCAGCGGCACCACTTCGGCCGGAGCCAAAACGGACTGGCGCACCGGGATCAACAGCCCGAGCAATAGCACTGCAACCAGCAAGCCCTGGCGTTTGCGCGTCCAGCGCAAGCGCCAGGGCTTGCGCGGTTGCAACGCTTGCCAGGCATGGCTGTAGGTATCGCCCAATTGCGCCAGCAGCACTTGTTCGGCAGGGTTCCACGCAACGTCCCGGGCCAGCCACAACCCACCGAACACCGCGCCCTGGCGATCGATCAGCGGCAGCCAGAACACCTGCGCCGCCGACAGGCTTTGCCATTCAGCCTGCAGTGACTCGCCGAGGACATCGGCGGCAATGACCCGCGCCTGCTGCAACTGTTCGCGCTTGAACAGCTGCGCCACCGCCTGCTCGACGAACGCTACAAAAGGTGAGTTCGGCTCCACCATGCTGACACCGGTCACGGCCTGCACCTTCCCGGCGACCAACAGTGCCGCATGGCGAAAGCCGAACAGTGCCTGTCCATCATTGACCAGGCTGTAGGCCAACTGGGTGGGCGTTTGGGCGGCGCGGGTCTGGCGCTCAAGATCAAGAAAACGCGCAAACACCTGTTCGGCGCCGCCGTTCACCGGCGCGTTCACTTGAACTCCGCGAAGTGCGCAGTGCCACTCATCCCCGCCAGCAACCCGCTGGCGTTGGGTACGCTGGCCACCAGCAGCAGGGTCTGACTGCCTTCATCGATTCGTGCGCCCAGGCGCTTGACGGTCGCGTCCAATGGCTTGCCGGTTTCATCGGGAACAAAACTGAAGGTCTGGCCGGGCTTGAGTCGGGCCATCCAGCGCGAGGGTACCAGCAGATGGATTTCCAGGGTGCGATTATCGACCACGTCCAGCAAGGGCGCGCCGGCAGGTACGCTTTCATAGCGCTGTACCTTGCGCTCGACGACCTGGCCATCGAACGGCGCCAGCACGTTGCAACGTTTGACCTGCACTTGATACACCTGGGACTGCGCCTGGGTTTCGCTGACCTTGGCCTCGGCACGAGCCACTTCGAAACGCCCGACCGAGTTCAGCGCGGCCAGTTGCCGGTTGTGCGCCAGTTCTTCACCCGCGCCACGGCTGGCCGCTTGAGCGGCATTGAGTTGCGCCTGATAGGCCGAGCAATCGAACCGCGCCAGGGTATCGCCCTTCTTGAACGACTCCCCCTCGCTGAACGGCAATTCGACAATCCGCCCAGGCACCTCACTGGCCAGCACGGCCTGATCCCGGGCACGCAATACACCGCGGGCCTCGGTGCTGGTTGCGGCACTGGCACCCGCATCCATTTGCGCAAGCGGGTCGTCTGCCCCAGGCGTTTGCGCCTGGGCAACGCTCGCGGCGAAGAGCAATCCCAACCCCAACACACAGAAAATCCGCATGACCGTACTCCCTTTCGGATTACCGGAGTCTACGACAGCGACGATTAGCGTCAAGCAGATGGCCATCATTGCCTGCGTTTTAACGCTGCGCCGTCTCGGTCAATGGATACACCGACTCCCAACCTCCACCCAACGCCTTGTACAAACCGACGGCCGCCAGCGACACGCCGGTCGAACTCTCGACCCACTGCTCCTGCGTGGCCAGCAACGCCCCTTGCACGGTGAGTACGGTGACGAAATCCACCACGCCCTCAACGTACTGCTGTTGTGCGGTGTCCAGCGCAATGCGGTTCTGGCGCACGGCTTCGGCCAGGCTGTCGCGGCGCAACTGACTGGCGTTGTAGGTGGTCAGTTGGTCATCGATTTCATGCCAGGCACGCAGCACGGTTTGCTGATAGGCGATAGCCGCTTCCTGTTGTTGCGCTTCGCGCAAATTGAGCACACCACGCAAACGGCCGCCGTCGAACAACGGCAAGCTCAATTGCGGGCCGATCCCGAACGAACGAGAACCCCACGAGCCAAAATCACTCAGTTGCATGGCCTGGGAACCGATGTTCCCCGACAGGGTGATTCGTGGATAGAAATCGCCCTTGGCCACGCCAATGCTGGCGGTGGCGGCATGCAGCCGTGCTTCGGCCTGGCGAATGTCCGGACGACGTTCAGCCAGCTGCGAGGGCAAGCCAATGGCGACTTGTCGCGGGGTTTGTGGCACGGGGGCATCTGTGGATAACTCCGCCGCCAATGCCTGGGGCGGCTCGCCCATCAACAGACTCAAGGCGTTGATCAGCTGCCACTGGCGCTGCTCCAGTGCAGGCAGGCGCGATTCGATGGCCGCCACCTGTGCGGCGGCTTCGGCGACATCAAGGTCCGTCGCGACACCGTCAGCCAGGCGCAGTTGCGAAAGCTTCAGGCTATGGCGGGCGACGTCGAGGTTCTGTTCGGTGACGAGTCGGGTGTTCTGCACGCCGCGCAATTGAATGTAGTCCTGAGCGGTTTCGGCCAGCACCGACAGCAGCACACCGCGTCGGTCGTTCTCGGCGACGTCCAGGTTAGCGTCGGCGGCTTCGGTTACCCGACGCACGCGGCCCCAGAAATCCAGCTCCCAGGAGGCGGAAAAGCCGGCATCCCACAGGTTGAACGCGGATTGGCCGTTGTGCCCTGACGGGTCGCTCAGGCCTTCACCACTGTTACGTTTTCGGGCGTAACTTCCCGTGGCGGCGGTATTCGGATAACGGTCGGCGGTGATCACCTGGCGAACGGCACGGCTTTGCTGCAAGCGGCTGCTGGCGAGCTTCAAGTCGAGGTTGTCGGTCAGGGCGCGTTGCGTGAGGGCCGAGAGTTTCGGGTCGTTGAACACGTCCCACCAACGCTCGTTCATCGTTTCGGCGGTTACTTGGCTGGTGGCTGCCTTTGAGGGTTTCGACCACTCGGTGATTTGTGTGGGTTGAGGTTTGTGAAAGTCAGGGCCGACGGTGCAGGCGCTGAGACTCATGATGAGTAAGGCACCCAGAGTGATTTGTTGCCACGGGCCTCTTCGCGGGCAAGCCCGCTCCCACAGGGGAATGCAGTCAACTGTGGGAGCGGCGGTGCGGCGATCCGACTTGCCCGCGAAGGCGCCAGGTCTCTCAACGGAGATCTTCATCGCTTGGCCACCTCACTCAAAGCAGCGCTGACGGTATCGATACTCGCCTCCACCGACATCCCCACCCGCAAGCGCTCGGCCAGCGATTGCCCCGGCTCCAGCACGATTTTCACCGGTATCCGCTGTACCACCTTGGTGAAGTTGCCGGTGGCGTTGTCCGGTTTGATCGCGGCGAACGTCACCCCGGTGGCCGGCGCAATGCTTTCGACGCGACCGTTCAGTGCCGCACCGCCCAGACTGTCAACGCGCACTTGCACCGCCTGCCCCGGCTGCACATCCGTCAGTTGGGTTTCCTGGAAATTGGCCATCACGTACGCCTGTGCCAGCGGCACCACTGCGAGGATTTTGCTGCCTGGAGTGACGTAGGCGCCGACCCGCACCGCGCGTTCGCCGACCATACCGTCCTGTGGTGCGACGATCCTCGTATAGGACAATTCGTAGCTGGCCATTTCCAGCTTCGCTTGCGCCCGTTTCAGGCCACCTTCGGCTGCGTCGCGCTGGGCCGTGAGGATCTCCACTTGCTTGCGCTCCGCCGCCAGTACTGCCGTGGTGTTGGCCAGCCGCGCGGAGGCCTGGTCGATGCGCGTTTGCGCCTGTTGCGCATTTTGTACCGTGCCGGCGCCCACCCCGGCGAGGTGGTTGTAGCGGTTCAATTCATGCTCGGCAAACGCCATTTCCGCCTTGGCCGAAACCACCGAGGATTGCGCCTGGGCAATCACTGACGCCTGGCGCTCCAGGGTCGCCCGGGCGTTTTGCAGTTGCGCCCGGGCCACCAGCGTTTCGGCGTCGGCGGCTTGGGCGGCTGCGCGCAAATCCCGGTCATCGATCAGTGCCAGCAACTGCCCGGCTTTGACCTGCTGGTTGTCCTCGACCAGCACTTGCTTGATAAACCCGGCGACCCGCGGCACCACCAGGGTGAAGTCCGCCGAGACATAAGCATCGTTGGTGTTCTGTTGGGTGCGCTTGCCGAACAGGCCGGGCATCCCTAGGTACAGCAACACACCGACGGCCACTGCGGCAGCCAGGGCAACCGTGATTTTCTGCTTTGCTTGAGTGTTCATAAAAACCTTCTGTTTCAGTGGAGCATTCAGGTCGGTGCGCGCGGTGGATAAATCCGCGTCGGCAGCCAGAAAATCAGCAGGATCAAGGTCACGGCAATACCGGCCATGCACAGGTAAAGATCGGAGGAAGTGAGCACCACCGCTTGCTCATGCAGACGATGACCAAGACTCGCGCTGTCGCGCTCGGCCAGCGGTGAGTTGCCGAGGCGATCGACCAGCATGGTCGAATGAAAATGCAGGCGTGCCGTGGTCAACGCCTCGATCACCCCGGTGGCGATGACTGCCGACAGGCCTTTGACGGTGTTGAACCAGGCCGATGCGAACGGCCCTTGCATCGGGTTGATGCTGCCGGTGGACAGCATCAGCAATGGCAACACCGCCATGGGCTGACCGAAAATCTGCAGCCATTGCAGCACATAGAAATCGTCACGAATCCACGCAGAAGTCAGTTGCGAGCCGCCGATGCACGACAGCACCAGCATGCTCAGGCCAAGGCCCAACACCCAGCGGCAATCGACCCAGCGAAAGTTGCACAGCGCTGCCACCAACGGCAGCGCAATCAATTGCGGCAGTGCCGCCAGCAGCATGATCGGCGCGGTCTGCACCGGGCGATAACCCTGGACCTGCGCCAGGTAGCTGGACGGAATAATGATCACCGCCTGCAACACCACCAGCACTCCCGCCAGGGTCAGCAGGGCGAAAGACAGGTTACGGATGCCGAGCATCTGCATCTTGAAAAACGGCATCGGCTGCGACCACTCGCCGGCCAGGAACAACACCAGCAACAGCAGCCCGCCACCGAGCAAACCGCAGATCAGGTTCGACTCGAACCAGTCCAGGCGATTGCCCTGCAGAATGCCGATCACCAACATGCAGATGGCAGGAAAACCCAGCAGCGCACCGCACCAGTTGAAGGACTTGAAGCGCTCCAGACGCAGCGGATCCCGGGGTAAGCCATACGCCACCGCGGCCATGGCAATCAGGCACGGGGCGATGATTTGCCAGAAGGTCCATTGCCAGCCGACATACTCGGTCCACAACCCGGCCAATGGCGTGCCCAGGCCCGGACCGAACGTTGCCGTCAGGGCATAACCGGCCAGGCCATACAACTTGACGTTGGCAGGCAGAAACCGCAGGGCCACGGTCATCAACATGGGAGGCAATGCGCCGCCCGCCAGGCCTTGCAGGGTGCGCAGCAACAACAGGCTTTCGTAATTCGGGGCGAAGGGGCACAGCGCACCCAACAGGGTGAACAGGCTGATGGCGCACAGGGTGAAACGCCGCAACGAGAACGTCACCGCACACCACGGCGCAAACGCCATGGCCGCCACCGAGGTCGCGGTGTAACAGGCCACCAGCCAGGTGCCTTCGTCGTAGCCGATGGCCAACGCACCGCGGATGTCGGCCAGGGCGACTTTGGTCACCATCTCGTTCAGGCCCGAGACCAGCACCGCCAGCAACACGCCCACCAGGCCGATGATTATCCGCGGGCCGAAGACGGGTGGAGCGATTGCCGTGCTGGCCGCAGTGACAGGTGCCGTGGCCGTAAGGGAGGTCATGAACTGCAAGCTCCGGAGTGGAAATACCGAAGCATTCTAGGAAGCGTGATGCCTGACGAAAATCAACTTATCGGCAGGTTATAAGTGCGCTAAACGCAACAATACAAAACCCCTGCCCCCTGTAGGAGCGAGCTTGCTCGCGATGGTCGTCAACGATAACGCTGGCTGGCAGGTGCCCCCCCCCCCCCGGTGTTCTCGGGTTTTTCGCGAGCAAGCTCGCTCCTACAGGGGAACTGATCAGTTCATGGCTGCGCAGCCAGCCACGTCTCATCGCAGCAGGTTTTCAGCGTTTCACGCAGCCAGCGGTGCGCCGGATCCTTGTCGAAGCGCGGGTGCCAGGCCTGGGTCAACATCAGGGTCGGCAACGGAATCGGCAGGTTGAACGAGCGCAGTTTCAACCCCAGTCGCCGCACACTCAGCAAGGCCTCCTTGGGCACCGGCAGAATCAGGTCTGAATCGGGCAAGGCAAACATCGCCGCATGAAAGCTTGGCGCGATCACCGCCACCCGCCGCTCCAGCCCCAGGGCATTGAGCGCGGTATCGATCGGGCCTCGGGCAATGCCACGCCGTGACATGCTGATATGGGAATAACCCGCATAGCGCTCCGCCGTGATCTCTTCGTCCAACAGCGGATGGTCCTCACGCACCAGGCCAACGAAGTGGGTGGAAAACAGGTTCTGGATCTTCACTTCGGGGGTCAATGGCCGGGTGTTGCTGATACTCAGATCGATCCGCCCTTCGCGCAGCGCCTCATCATCGCCATCGCCTTCGGGGACGAAACGCAATTCGCAGTGCGGCGCCTGCCGGTCAAGGGTGTCGAACAGCTTGCCGCCGTAGACGCCGACAAAGAAGTCGTTGGCCCGAATATTGAACCGCCGCCGCAGCGAACCCAGCTCCACCGCATCGGCCGAACGGAACAGCAACCCGGCCTGCTCCACCACACTGCGCACCTGCTCGCGCAACGCCAGTGCCTTGGGGGTTGGCACCAGGCCACGGCCGGCGCGCACCAGGATCGGATCGCCAATGGCCTCGCGGATGCGTGTCAAGGTACGGCTCATGGCCGCCGGACTGAGATTCATCCGGCGTGCGGCGCCCACTACGCTGCCTTCGTCGAGCAAGGCATCGAGGGCGACCAGGAGGTTCATGTCCGGGAGTTGCATGCTGAGCACTCATGGCTGATCTGGATTGATTCAGACGCAATGCTAGCAAACATCCTCCAAATGATGCGTAGGCAGTTCCGGCCTCTTCGCGGGCTCCTACGGAGAGTGCTCGGTGAGCTTGAAAATTGTGCTCAACAAAGAATCTCGTAGGAGCGAGGCTTGCCCGCGAAGGTGTCCGCATAGTCACCGCTGTCACAGCTCTATGTTCACAACCTTGCAGTCAGCCGAAACGGCATCGAACACAGATTATTTCCCCGAGCCACTATCAGTTCTGCCAGTTCCCAATACTGACAATGACGGGGTATAAACCAAGCCAGTGTGTATTTCGCTCCTTTCGAAAGGAATCTTGGTATGCCTCAACTAAAACCAGTTAAACCACAGCATCAGACCTGGCAACGGACAGTGCTGTTGGCGGCCGACCGCAGCAACTCCGTCATCGGCGAAATCGTAGATGGCAAAACAAATGTCATCGGTTATTCCGCCTATGGCGAACAGTCGGCGCAGCAGGAAGTGGTGGGGAGCTTGGGCTTCAACGGTCAATTGCGTGAATCGACCATTGGCTGGTATTTGCTGGGCAACGGTTATCGCGCCTATAACCCGCGCTTGATGCGGTTTCATAGCCCGGACAGCTGGAGCCCGTTTGGGCGGGGTGGGTTGAATCCGTATATGTATTGTGCGGGGGACCCGGTGAATTGGACCGATCCGACAGGGCATAAACCGATGATTCCTTTCCTTTCTAAAAAAACGAAAGGCCGCATCATGGGTGTCTTCGATTTTTTTTTCGGTGGTGCCGATCAAACTGGCAAGAGCTATAGCAAAAGCCTAACGGCTAGAGCGCCTTTCGCCAATGATCCAGATATACCTGCTATGACCCCAAATAAGGATGGAGTGATCGGGGCATTTAAAACACTTGGCACTGTTGTGGCCGGAGCGCCAGGCCCGAGAGGGAGAAGTTCGCCAGCTATCGGCGAAAGCGGACAAACGACAATTAAACAACATTCTGGCTATGTAGGCGGTGCAGCCCGAGATAATTTGACCAACTACTCCCTCGATTCCCCACGCCAAGCACCAATCACCAGCGGTGGTAATAGATTCCGTAACACTCCTATAGGGGGCCCTGCACAGTCGACACCTGAGAAACTGACGCCCATGCCCTTATGGAATGCTGACACTCTGGCTGCAGCGATACCGCCTCCAAGTTATGAGGTCTTAATGGCCGAAGCTCTTCCTCGCAGAAATTATTTCCCGACTAATCCGCCACCACGACCAGTGGTACTACAAGGACATTTTGGTTTTAACGTCGCTGCTGTGGGAGCACAGCGAAATCAAAACCAAAGAGTAAACTTTGCAGAAATTGCACGCATTAGGCAACTTCTTTAGTCTCCATACGAATGCGGTGAGGTAAGACTCACCGCTGCATCCCCCACCGCTTCACCGTCACCCGCTCCAGTGAATCAAACACCAGGTTCTCCACCAACAACCCAATCAAAATCACCACCGCCAACCCGGCAAACACCTTGTCGGTATACAGCTCATTACGATTCTGAAAGATGTACCAGCCCAACCCACCCTTGCCGCTGGTAGCACCGAACACCAGCTCGGCGGCGATCAACGTGCGCCAGGCAAACGCCCAGCCGATTTTCAGCCCGGCGAGGATCGATGGCAGCGCCGCGGGGATCAGGATGAACAGGACGAAGCGCATGCCCTTGAGGCCGTAGTTGCGCCCGGCCATGCGCAGGGTTTCCGAGACGCCGAGGAAACCGGCGTAAGTGTTCAGCGCCAGGGCCCAGAGTACCGAATGCACCAGCACGAAAATCAGGCTGTTCTGGCCCAGGCCGAACCACAGCAACGCCAGCGGCAGCAAGGCAATCGCCGGCAGCGGGTTGAACATGGAGGTCAGGGTGCTGAGCAGGTCGCGACCGAACTGGGTCGATACCGCCAGCGTGGTCAGGCCGAACGCCAGGACGATGCCT
This sequence comes from Pseudomonas sp. GM55, assembly GCF_000282395.1. Classification (NCBI taxonomy): domain Bacteria; kingdom Pseudomonadati; phylum Pseudomonadota; class Gammaproteobacteria; order Pseudomonadales; family Pseudomonadaceae; genus Pseudomonas; species Pseudomonas sp. GM55. The sequence goes on from NZ_AKJJ01000084.1 coordinate 17,236, forward strand.
ATCAGATAGCCCTTGAGCAGCACCACCAGGGAAATCCACACCTTGCCCAGCAATTCGCCGCTGAGCAGGCCGCCGTAAAGCGCGCTGGCGGTTTGCGTAAAACCGGGCAACAGCAAATCGTTATTCGTATAATGCGCGACCGCTTCCCAGACGATCGCCAGCAAAATCAGGATCAGGCTTTTACGCAGCCAGCCCTGCTGCCACAGGCGTTGGCCGAGGGGCAGTTCGCGCTCCAGTGGCACGCTGGTCAATGGCTGCAGGACGGTTTCGAATTCTTCACGCGGGGATGATAAACGGCTCATCGGGTCCTCCTCTGAACTGGCATCAATAAGCGATGCGGATATCGGCGAAATCCAGCTCGCGTTCGGTTTCCGACGACTGGCCTTCATCGAACAACAAGCGATGGATGCGCCGCGCCGACTCCTGGAACGCCACACCGCCGAGACTGTGCAGATCGTATTGATGACTGTGGACTTCCGCGCGCACGCGCCCCGGATGCGGTGACAGCAACAGGATACGGTTGCCCACCACCAACGCCTCCTCGATGGAGTGGGTGACGAACAGCAACGTGAAGCGCACCTCCTCCCAGAGCAAGAGCAACTCTTCCTGCATCTTGCGCCGGGTCAGGGCATCGAGGGCGGCGAAGGGTTCGTCCATCAGGAGGATTTTCGGCTGCATCGCCAGCGCCCGGGCGATGGCGACCCGAGCCTTCATGCCACCGGACAAGGTGTGCGGATAAGCATCGGCAAACGCCGCCAGGCCGACCTTTTCCAGATAGTGCAGCGCTCGCTCTTCCGCCTCCTTGCGCTTGAGGGTTTTCGAGGCCAGCAGCGGAAACATCACGTTCTGCTTGACGGTTTTCCACGGCGGCAGTTGATCGAACTCCTGGAACACCACGATCCGGTCCGGCCCTGGTGCATCGACGCGCTGACCTTGCAGACGGATCTCGCCCTCGACGGGCTGGATGAAGCCGGCGGCCGCCTTGAGCAAGGTTGACTTGCCGCAACCGGAAGGGCCCAGCAACACGAAGCGGTCCGCCGGGTCGATCTCGAAACTGACTTGGTGGGTCGCTCGCACCACGCGCTGCGGCGTGCGGTATTCGAGGCTGACGTTATCGACCGACAGCAGCGCCTGGGCTGCCGCGATCGGTTTGCTGACCGTGTGGCCTTGCAAAGGGGCGTTCATCTCGGTCAGCTCCCTTGCAGCGGTTTGGCATCCTGGAAGAAGTAATCCTTCCACGAATCCGGCTTGTTCTTGATCGCGCCCACGCGGTAGAGGAACTCGGCCAGCGGGTAGGTGTTTTTCGGCGTGACACTGAATTCGAACTGCGGGTTGTCGATGATTTTCAGCAGCGCGGCGCGGTCGATCTTCGCCTTGGTGACGCGGATGTAGGTGTCGGCTGCCGCGCCCTTGTCGTTCTGCGCGAATTGCGCCGCTTCGGTCAGCGCATCGATAAATGCCTTGTAGGTTTTCGGGTTCTCGTTGCGGAATTTCTCGGTGGCGAACAGGACGGTCGGCGAGTTCGGGCCGAGCAGGTCGTAGGTGTTCAGCACCACGTGCACGTTCGGATTTTCCAGCGCCTGATCCTGGAACGGCGGGTTGGAGAAATGCCCGGTCAGCTCGGTACCGCCAGCGATCAACGCTGCTGTAGCGTCCGGGTGCGGAACCGCGATGGTGTACTTGTCGAGGCGATTGAACTCCTTGTCGCCCCACTGCCTGGCAGCCGCGTATTGCAGGAAGCGCGACTGAACCGACACGCCCACCGCCGGCACCGCGATGCGGTCCTTCTCGGTGAAATCGGCAATGGTCTTGACCTTGGGATTGTTGCTCACCAGGTAATACGGAAAATTGCCGAGGGAGGCCACGGCCTTGACGTTCTGCTTGCCGTGGGTGCGGTCCCATATAGTCAGCAGCGGGCCGACCCCGGCACCGGCGATATCAATGGAACCTGAGAGCAGCGCATCGTTGACCGCCGCGCCACCGGAGAGCTGGGTCCAGTCGACCTTGATGTCGATGCCTTCCTGCTTGCCGTACTTCTCGATCAGGCTCTGATCGCGCACCACGTTGAGCAGCAGGTAGACGATGCCGAACTGTTCGGCAATGCGGATTTCACCTTCGGCATGAGCCACGGTCGGCGCCACCAGGCTGCCGGCGATCAGGCTGAAACCCAGGCCGATGGCCGCGGCCAGCGGTGCAAATGGAAGACGTTTGGACATGATCGATCTCCGACAAATCAGAAAGGCGCGTCGCCCTGGATGGTGGTGCGATACAACTTGCGGCGCAGATGGCTCGGGCATCCGGCGGCGAGGTGGATCAGCGAACGGTTGTCCCAGAACACCAGGTCATGGGGCTGCCATCGATGGCGGTAGATGTTTTGTGGCAACACGCTGTGGGCGTAGAGCTCGGTCAGCAGTTGCTGGCTCTCGTCTTCCGGCAGGCCAACGATGCGGGTGGTGAACCCTTCGCTGACGAACAAGGCCTTGCGACCGTTTTCCGGGTGGGTACGCACGACCGGATGCACCACTTCGGCGACCTGGGCGAGCTGCTCCGGGGTCAGGGTCGGGCGCCAGTTGCCTTCGAATTTTGTCTCGCTGTAACGCGCGGTGTAGGAGTGCGCGGCCGAGCGACCTTCAACGGCATTGCGCAATGCGCGCGGCAGGTTGTCCCAGGCTTTGTGCATGTCGGCGAACAGCGTGTCGCCACCCTCCAATGGCAGCTCCTGGGCATGCAGCATCGAGCCCAGACTCGGCAGTTGTTTGTAGGAGAGATCGGAATGCCAGAACTTGCCGGCGTCACCCAGGCCGATGTTCTGCCCGTTTTCGACGATGTTGGAAACGATGAGGATTTCCGGATGCCCAGCCAGCAGGAACTGCTTGAGCACGTGGATCTGCAACACACCAAAACGACGGCTGAAGTCGATGTGCTGTTCGGGGGTGATGCGCTGGTCGCGGAACACCACCACATGATGGTCCAGGTGCGCCCGGTGAATGCGGGCAAAATCGTCATCATTGAGCGGGCGGGACAGGTCGAGACCGATGATCTCGGCACCCACCGCTCCGCTGAACGGACGGATTTCAAAGAATTGTGGCGCGATGCTTGGCGAAGCTGAAGCTGCAGACATAAATCACTCCCACGCACGGCACGCTCAAAGGCGCGCGCGTCGATCAGAAACTCACGGAGATCCCGTGTTGGTTCGTGTCGTGCGGCGCGCCGATTGGTCGGCAGGTACGCAGGAGATTGACTTTATAGATATAAGAATAGAAATTTAAATACCATTATCGAATAATGATATGGCGATTGAAAAGGGACTGGGTGGATTGCGGAGTGACGTTATTTGTCACTTACTGACATATTTGTGGGGTTTTGACTGACGCCATCGCGGGCAAGCCCGGCTCCCACAGGTTTTTGTGTCGAACACATGTTCATGTTTCAACAGAGAGCCTTGTGGGAGCCGGGCTTGCTCCGGGCGGCGTTCCGACGATGGGGCCAGTGAATCCACTGAAGATCTAGCGCTCGTGCAGCGCCTCGGCCCGCGCGCGGATGATCGGCTTGAGCAGGTAGCTGAGAACGGTCTTCTTGCCGGTGATGATGTCCACGGAAGCCACCATCCCCGGAATGATCAGCAACGGTTTTTCGTCGGTGCCCAAGTGGCTGCGCTCGGTACGCAGCTTGATCACGTAGTAAGTGGTTTTTTTGTCTTCATCAGTGATGGTATCGGCACCGATCTGCTCCAGCTTGGCCTTCAGCCCGCCGTAGATGGTGTAGTCATAGGCGGTAAATTTTACCGTCGCTTCCTGCCCCGGATGCAGGAACGCGATGTCCTGCGGACGGATCTTCGCCTCGACCAGCAAGGTGTCGTCCAGCGGCACGATTTCCACCAGATCGCTGCCTGGCTGAATAACTCCACCGATGGTATTGACCAGCAACTTGTTGACGATACCCCGCACCGGCGAGGTGACCAGCGTACGGCTGACCCGGTCTTCCAGGGCCTTGCCGGTGGCCTCGGCCTTGTTCAGGTCGGTGCGAGCTTCATTGAGCTGGGTCAGGGCTTCACTGCGGAACTTGCCGCGGGTTTCATCGACCTTGCGCTGCACTTCCTTGATCGCTGACTCGGCTCGTGGAATTGCCAGCGTGGTGGCGTCGAGCTGACCACGGGTCTCCGCTTCGGCACGCCTGAGGCGCAGGACTTCCACTGGCGATACCGCGCCCTGGGCCACCAACGGCTCGGACATGTTGATTTCCTGACGCTGAAAGCCCAATTGCTGGCGGTACTGCGCCTGCTTGGACGTGAATTCGCGCAGTTCTTGCTGGCGCTGGATCAGTTGCTCCTGCAAGCCGCCAATCTCGTCGTGCAACTGCTGGCGGCGGCTTATATAGAGCGACTCTTCGCTCTTGGCCTGACCCGGCACGGCCTTGAGTACATCTTCGGGGAAGTTCAGCGGGCGATCTTCGACCTCGGCGCTCAGGCGTTCGACCCGCAGCAGCATCGACAACCGATCGGCCTCGGTTTCACCGACGTTCGAAGCAAATCGTGTGTCATCCAGGCGAATCAGCGGTGCGCCGGCTTCGACGATCTGGCCTTCCTTGACGAACAGCTCGGCAACGATACCGCCTTCAAGGTTCTGGATTTTCTGGATCTTCGACGATGGAATCGCCTTGCCATCGCCCTTGGTCACTTCGTCGATCACCGCGAAGTTGGCCCAGAGCATCAGGAACACAAAGAACGCGATGATCGCCCAGATCGTCAGTCGCACCACACGTGGTGCATCTTCGATCAGCGCCTTGTTGACCTCCGGCAGCGGCTGGCCCTGCAGCGAAGCAGAGCCTTTGAAGTAGCGACGGATCGAACCCTTACCCGACTCAAGCAACACTGATCTGCCCCTTCTTCAATGCTTCCATCACCGCGGCTTTCGGGCCGTCGGCGAGAATCTGCCCGCGGTCGATCACGATCAACCGATCCACCAGCGATAACAGCGATGCCCGGTGTGTCACCAGCACCATGGTCTTGTTCTCGATCACCGCTGCCAGGCGCTGCTTGAGGCGCTCTTCACCGGTGTTATCCATGGCGCTGGTCGGCTCGTCGAGCAGCAGGATCGGCGGGTTGAGCAGTAACGCACGGGCCAGGGCGACGTTTTGCCGTTGACCACCGGAGAGGTTCTGCCCGCGCTCGCCCACTTGCAGCTCATAACCCTGCGGATGCAAACGCGCATATTCGTGGACACCGGCCAGCTCTGCCGCTTGCAGCACCAGTTCGTCCTCGACATACCGCGCGCCGGAAACCAGGTTGTCGCGCAAAGTGCCGGCGAGCAGCTGAATGTCCTGGGGTACGTAGCCGATGTTGTAGCGCAGTTCGCTGACGTCGATCTGGCGGATATCCACACCATCGACCAACAATGAGCCATCGTCCGGCTGATACAGCCCCACCAGCAGTTTCGCCAGCGAGCTCTTGCCCGAACCGCTTCGGCCAATGATGCCGACCTTCTCGCCGGGACTAATCGACAGGTTGATGTTCTTCAGCGCCAGGTTCTGCTGTTGCGGGTAGGTGAAGTTGAGCTGGCGACACTCAATACCGCCCTGCAGCACCTTGCGGCTGAGCGGACGTTCTTCGAAATTGCGCTCCTGGGGCAGCTCCATCATCTGGTCGACCGAGGTCATGGTCACCCGCGCCTGCTGATAGCGGGTCAGCAGCCCGGACAGTGACGCCAGCGGGCTGAGTGCACGGCCACTGAGCATGTAGCAGGCAATCAGGCCGCCCATGCTCAGGTGACCGTCGATGATCTGGTACACGCCGAAGACGATCATGATCACCCCGGCCAGTTGCTGGATCAGCAAGGTGATGTTCATTGCCAGGCCGGACAGCATTTTCACCCGCAGTTCAAGACGACTGAGGGTGCCGATGGTCTGCTCCCACTGATACTGGCGTTCACTTTCAGCGTTGTTGACCTTCACTGCATCCAGGCCGGCCAGGGTTTCGATCAGGCTCGACTGGCGCTCGGCCCCCAGCGCCATGGTGCGTTCCATGGTTGCAACCAGGGGTTTCTGCAAGGCATAGCCGATGGCCAGGGCAATCGGGAACGCCAGCACCGGTATCCACACCAGATGCCCGCCAAGGATCGCGATGACGATAAAAATCAAAATGGTGAACGGCAGGTCGATCAGGCTGGTGAGCGTGAGCGAGGCGAGGAAATCGCGCAGGCTCTGGAATTCGTGGATGTTCTGGGCAAAGCTGCCGACCCGTGCCGGCCGGTATTTCATGGCCATGCCGACGATGCGTTCGAACAGCGTGGCCGAGATAATCAGGTCGGTTTTCTTGCCGGCCAGATCCAGGCACAGGCTGCGCAGGCTTTTCAGGATCAGGTCGAAGAGGTAGGCGCCAGTGATGCCGAGTGCCAGCACCCACAGCGTGGCTTCGGCCTGGTTCGGCACGACGCGGTCGTAGACGTTCATCACGAACAGCGGCGCGGCCATGGCGATGATGTTGATCAGGAAACTGGCGGCGATGGCGTCGGCGTACAACCAGCGCGAACGCTTGAGGGTATCGCGAAACCACGAGCGCGCACGCGGAATCAGCGTGCCGTGATTGACGTCGAATTTGTGTTGGGGCTGGGCGAAAAAGACCTTGCCGGTGTAGTCGTCGGCCAACAACTCACGGCTGACCAGGGACTCACCGCCATCGCTTTCGCTGAGCAGCACCCGTACCTGATCTTCGCCTTGCCAGCCAAGCAGGACGGCACTGCGACCGTCCTTGAGCAGCAACAATGCCGGCATGGCAATCGCCGGAATGTTCTCCAGCTTGCGTTGCAGCACCCGACCTTGCAGCCCCGCGCGAGCTGCCGCGCGAGGCAGCAAGTCGGCACTCAAGCGTTGGTCTGGCAGCGGCAGACCGGTGGTCAGCATTGCCGCGCTGGCAGGCTTCTGGTGCAGCATGCAAAGAGCGAGCAGACCATCCAGCAACGGATCGTCATGCAACGCGCGCGGATCATGAATGAGTTGAACCCGACTGACTTCTGATTCCACGCTCGGCACTCTTGGCTAACAATTGAACAATGAAGGTCCTGCTCAATTCATACCGGGCAATTGGACCTTGGGCTTCACGTCGTTCTGCACAACGGATGCCAATGGTGCGACCACTCCCTGGCTCTTGAGCAACTCGCCCATGGTCGCCTTGATTCGGTACTGAGTAAATAACTGAATGTTCTTGATCTCCGCCAGACGACGAGAAGAGCTGAACAGTTCGTTCTCGCTGTCGAGCAAATCGAGCAGGGTGCGCTCGCCAAGGCTGAACTGACGCTGGTAAGCGGTACGTACGGCGGTGCTGTGGTCGACGTATTGCTGGGCGATCGGCACCTGCGCATTGGCGTTGTTCAGGGCGTTCCAGGCCAGACCCAGCTCTTCATTCAATTGGCGCAGGGCGTTGTTGCGGATGTCCAGTGCCTGGTTCGACAGGTAGGCCTTGGACTCCAGATCGGCCTTGTCGCTGCCGCCGGAATACAGGTTGAAGCGCATGCGCAGCATGGCTTGCCATTCGTTGTTGTGGCCGTTCTGGCCATCAATGTCGTTGTCCGCGGTGCGACCCAACTCAGCATCGAAGCGTGGGTAGAAAGTCGATTTGGCCGTGTCGTACTGCTTCTCGGCAGCGGCGATGTCGGATTCGGCCGAGCGCAGGATCGGGCTGTTTTCCAACATTTGCGCGCGGGCTTCATTCAGATTGGCCGGCATCAGCGCCAGGAAACCCGCCGGGCGCTCCAGTTGATCCGGCATCTGGCCAACAGCGGAGAGGTAGTTGGTTTCGGCGTCAGCCAGGTTGGTCTGCTCGGTGATCAGGTTGTTGCGCGCCTGGGCCATCCGCGCCTCCGCCTGATCGAGGTCGGCGCCGCTGCCGACACCACGCTGGGTACGCAGCTGGATCTGGTCGTAAATGCGTTGGTGGCTCTTGAGGTTGTCCTCAGCCAAACGCACGAATTCGCGACGAGTCAGCACGTCGAGATAGACCTGGGCCACAGTCAGCCCGGTACGCTCGGAAGTACTCAACAGCGAATAGGCACGGGAGTTGACGGTGGCTTGTTGACGCCCCACTTCGCTGGACGTCGCAAAACCGTCAAAGACCATTTGGGTCAGACGCAAGCTTGACTCGCTGCGATTCAGGGTTTCCCAGTGATTGTTGCTGCCGTCTCGCGTCGTCACGCTATCGGTGCCTTCACGACCATAACCGCCCAGCAGGTCGACCCGTGGCAGGTATCCACCTTTCGCAGCCTTCAACTGATAATCCGCAGCCAACCGACTATTGACGCCTGCCTGGACCTCCGGATGGACATCCAGCGCTTGTTGCATGGCTTCTGGTAGGGATTGCGCCTGGACGAAAGACGCGGCGAGGGCGAAAGGTATAGCCATGAACAAAGGCGAACGCATTGTAGGAATTTCCCAGGACTTCTTGTCTTGAATCACAGCAAAAGAACGCGCTGCATCGGAAGATGGCAAGCGGAATGACCGTATGTCGGAAAGTTCAAAAAGCGGAACTGGATCACATACCGAGGACGAGTCACAGCTCAAATATCAATGTGACATTACTGGGACGATTGTTTAGGATGGATCCAAGAAGGTCAATAGATTGGCATAAAGTTAATAGCGAAAAAATATAGCCAAATTATTGACGAATTGCTGCGTCAAACTTGTGCATCTATTTTGCAATGTACGTCCAGACTGGTCGGCGCAGACGCCATCAGGTCCATGGAAGTCAACTGAACGTGACACCCCGGAGAGTCTTCAATGAGCAGTGTTGTTGCCATCGTCAAAAGCATTGTCGGTCAGGTTTTCGTGGTGTCCCCCGAGGGCATCCGCCGCGTTCTCGTTGAAGGCGACAAACTGTTCGCCGGTGACCAGATCGACACTGGCCTTTCCGGTGCCGTGTCCCTGGAACTGGCCGATGGCCGTGTCCTCGATCTGGGCCGTGACACTCAGTGGAGCGCGGACGCCCCGGACTCCGGCAGTGATCTGGCAGCCGCCACCGCGCAAGCCGCACCGTCCGTTGAAGAGCTGCAACAAGCCATTGCCGCTGGTGCCGACCCGACCAAAGACCTTGAAGCCACTGCTGCGGGTCCGACGGTGGCAAGCTCTGGTGGTGCCGCGGGTGGTAGTAACAGCTTCGTGATGCTCGACGCCACCGCTGGCCGCGTCGACCCGACCATCGGCTTCACGACCAACGGGCCCGATTCCACTGCTACCCCCACTACGCTTGATACCGGCAACCAGAACATCACGACCATCAACGCTCCAAGCGTACTGACCGCGGATACTGGCACTCTGACCGAAGACAGCGTCGCAACGGGCAATGTGCTGAACAACGATAGCGATGCCGAGACACCGCTCAGCGTCACCAGCTTCACCATCGCCGGCGTGACCGGCAGTTTCACCGCAGGCCAGACAGCGACCATCGCCGGCGTCGGTACGTTGACCATCGGTGTCAATGGCAACTACACCTTTACTCCGGACGCCAACTATAACGGTGCTGTACCGCAAATTACGTACACCACCAACACCGGCTCTAGCAGCACCCTGGATCTCACCGTGACGGCGGTTGATGATCCGAGCATTTTGACTGCCGACACCCAAATCACTGCTGAAGACTCCGCTGCGATCGGCAACGTGCTGAGCAACGACAGCGACATCGACAACGTGCTGAGCGTGGTTACTTTCACCATTGACGGCGTCAATGGCACCTACGCCGCCGGCAGCACCGCGAGCATCGCCAACGTCGGCACCCTGGTGATCGGCGCCAACGGCGCCTATACCTTTACCCCGGACGCCAACTACAACGGCAGCGTGCCGACGGTGAGCTACACCGTCACCGACGGTTCGGGCACTGACGTCACCTCGACCCTGAATATCAGCGTCAGCCCGGTCGATGACAGCTTCACCGACCTCAGCGAAAGCGTGAGCACCAACGAAGACACCGCCATCAACGGCAGCGTGTTGACCGGTACCTCGAGCGTCGACGGTCCGGTCAGCGTGGTCAACTTCACCATCGGTGACACCACCTACGCCGCCGGCAGCACCGCGAGCATCGCCA
>NZ_AKJJ01000085.1:0-20873 GCF_000282395.1 Pseudomonas sp. GM55
GGGGGGGGGGGGAGCCGATAATGCCGATTTCACCGTTGCTGTTGTCGGTAGCGGATTTCACCGCACCGTTGGCGGCTTTGCCGGCAACCGCTTCACCACCGGCTTGTGCCGTTTGTCGATCGCGCAGGATTCGCGCGGCGGCTTGCAGCATTTCGTCGTGGTCGAATGGCTTGGCGATGTAATCCACCGCGCCCATTTTCATCGAGTCCACCGCCGAGCGCAGGCTGGCATAGCTGGTCATGATCAGCACTGGCGTGCCTTGGGCGAGCTTGATCAACTCCGTGCCAGGCGCGCCCGGCAGGCGCAGGTCGCTGACGATCAGATCGAACGAGGGAATGGTGAAGCGTTCTTGTGCTTCCTGCACTGAACCGGCTTCGCTGACCTGGTACTGGTTACGTTCCAGCAGGCGGCGCAAGGCGGAGCGGATAATGGTTTCGTCTTCGACGATCAAAATGTGCGGCATTGATTCGATACTCTCGACGGTCTCAGTTCACAGCGGACGTCGCTTCGACATGACGCGGCAAGGTAACCCTGATTCGGGTGCCGCGTTGGCTTTGAACATCAGCCGGGCTGTCGATGGTGATTTGTCCATAATGCTCTTCAACGATGGAATAGACCAGTGCAAGGCCCAGACCGGTGCCTTCGCCAGGGTCCTTGGTGGTGAAGAAAGGTTCGAACAATCGGTCCATGATGCTCGACGGAATACCGCTGCCTTCGTCCTCCACGATCAGATCGACCGTGTGTTCGCCGGCTTCACTCTTGACCCGTACGGCGCTGCCGGGAGGCGAGGCGTCACGGGCGTTTGAAAGCAGGTTGATCAATACCTGGGCCAGCCGTTGCGGGTCGCCTTCGACCCAGTGTTCGGGGTCGCACAGGTTGTAGAACTGCACTTCGAAATTGCGCCGGTTCAGGGCCAGCAGGCCGATGGCATCCTGAGCCACTTCGGCCAGACAGACGGGCTCGTCGCTGTGCTGATGGCTGCCGGCATGGGCAAAGCTCATCAGCGACTGGACGATGCGCGATACGCGTTTGGTCTGCTCGAGGATCTGGCCACTGATTTCCTTCAGCTCGCCGTCCTCTTCCCGTTCTTCGCGCAGGTTTTGCGCCAGGCACGCAATGCCGGTAATCGGGTTGCCGATTTCATGGGCCACGCCGGCCGCCAGTCGACCGATGCTGGCCAGGCGCTCGGAGTGCACCAGTTTGTCCTCGAGCATCTGGGTTTCGGTCAAGTCTTCCACCAGCAACACCAGGCCACTGTTGCCCGGTGCCAGCGGTTCATCGATCGCCGCTTTGTGCAGGTTCAGCCAGCGAGTCTGGCCGTCGAGGGCCAAGTGCTGTTTGTGCAAGTGCTCATCCGGCAGATTGATGAAGCCTTGCAGCAGTTCTTTCCATGGGTCGGCAATGGTACTCAGGCGCGAACCGACCACGCGCTGCGCAGCGATGCCGGTGAGTTCCTCCATGGCCTTGTTCCACATGAGGATTTCCTGATCCTTGGCCAGCGAGCAAACACCCATCGGCAATTCCTGCAGGGTCTGGCGGTGATAGCGGCGCAGGGCATCGAGTTCGGCGGCCAGGCCTGTCAGGCGCGAGTGGTAGTCCTCGAGACGGCTTTCGATGAAGTGAATGTCTTCGGTGACGTAGTTTTCGCCGCCAGCCTTGTACGGCAGGAACGTCTCGACCATGTCCTGGGCCACGCTCGGCCCCATCAGGCCGGAGAGGTTGGCTTCGATGCGGTCGCGCAAGCGGCGCAGGGCATACGGCCGGCGCTCGTCGAAGGGCAGATAGAGGTCGCGCAGTGCCTGTTCCACTTCTTTCTGCGCCGCTTTTGCACCCAGTGGTTTTGCAAGCTGTGTGGCGAACTCCTGGGGCGAGGCGGCGTGCAATTCCCGACGTTGCGGGCGGCGGACGTTATCCACGGCGCAGGCTTCGGCAGCGCTCGCCTCTTCGGTGCTGGCGTTGGTGAATAGCGAGATCAGGGTAAACATCAGCACGTTGGCCGCCAGCGAGGCAATCGCCGCCATGTGCCAGCTGGTGTCGTCCAGCACGTAGATCATGTTCAGCAGCGGAATGTAGAAGCCTTGCAGGTTGCCGACCAGCGGCAGCAGCATGGTCACCAGCCACACCAGTATCCCCGCCAGCAAACCGGCAATGAAGCCGCGACGGTTGGCGGTCGGCCAATACAGGACCGAGAGCACGCCTGGCAGGAACTGCAACGTGGCGACGAACGCGACAATGCCGAGGTTGGCCAGGTCCTGCTCGGCACCGAGCATCAGGTAGAAGCCGTAGCCGGCCATGATGATCGCGACAATCAGCGCCCGGCGGGTCCACTTCAGCCAGCGGTAGATATTGCCTTCGGCCGGTGGTTGGTACAGCGGCAGCACCAGGTGGTTCAAGGCCATGCCGGATAGCGCCAGCGTGGTGACGATGATCAGGCCGCTGGCGGCGGAGAGCCCGCCGACATACGCCAGCAACGCCAGCGCCTTGCTGTTGGCGGCAATACCGATGCCCAGGGTGAAGTATTCCGGATTGGTGGTGGCGCCCAGTTTCAGGCCGGCCCAGAGAATCAGCGGCACCGCCAGGCTCATCAGCAGCAGGAACAGCGGCAGCCCCCAGCTCGCACTGACCAGCGAACGCGGGTTGAGGTTCTCGGTAAAGGTCATGTGATACATGTGCGGCATCACGATCGCCGAGGCGAAGAACACCAGCAACAGCGTACGCCACGGGCCTTCCTGCAACGGCGTGTGCAGGGCAGCGAGCGCGGTCTGGTTTTGCAGCAGCCAGAGCTCAAGCTGTTGCGGGCCGTCGAACACACCGTACAGCGCATACAGCCCGACACCGCCGAGGGCGATCAGCTTGATCACCGACTCGAAGGCAATCGCAAACACCAGGCCTTCATGCTTCTCGCGGGTGGCAATGTGGCGGGAACCGAAGAAAATCGTGAACAGCGTAATCAATGCACAGAAGCTCAGGGCCACGCGATTCTGCACCGGCTCGCGGGTGAGAATGCCGATGGAGTCGGCGACCGCCTGAATCTGCAAGGCCAGCAGCGGCAGTACGCCGACCAGCATGAAAATTGTGGTCAGCGCACCGGCCCAGGTGCTGCGGAAGCGGAAGGCAAACAGGTCCGCCAAAGACGACAGTTGATAGGTGCGGGTGATCTTCAGGATCGGGTAGAGCAACACCGGCGCCAGCAGAAATGCCCCGGAGACACCCAGATAGCTGGACAGAAAACCGTAGCCGTACTGATAGGCCAGGCCCACGGTGCCGTAAAACGCCCAGGCACTGGCATAGACGCCCAGTGACAGGGTGTAGGTCAGCGGATGGCGAATGATCGCCCGCGGGATCATGCCCCGTTCACTGATCCAGGCCACGCCGAACAGCACCGCCAGGTACGCGGCGCTGATCAGGATCATCTGGGTCAGGCTAAAGCTCATCGGCATCTTTTTGGCTCTGCAGGATGAAGGTCACGACGATCAGAATCAGCCAGAGCAGATAAGGGCGATACCAGGCGCCAGTGGCGTCGATCCACCAATCCATGATGGCCGGGGAAAACAGGTAAATCCCCACTACCAAAAGCAGGACCAAGCGATAGATGTACATCCCGGCCTCTCTTTTTTATGCGCGTGCCCGAAAACGTGCGGCGATGGTAACGGATGGGCGCGCCACTGCAAGTGCGATCACAATAGCTGTGCCTCGGGCAGGTTCAGTGTGCGCGGGATCAACGAAGCATCCCAGTGGGCAATGCCCCAGTTCAAGACTTCCCGTGGCGTGGCGTAAGCCAGTTCGGTTCCCGGGTTCTGCCCCAGCGCGCGTAGCGCCCGCAGCAACAGCGGCGTTGCCTGATCCTCGGTCAACGGCGGTGAACGGTAGGATTTACCCAGTTTATTGCCATCGGGCTGAGTAATCAGCGGGATATGCAGATAACGCGGTTGAGGCAGGCCGAGCAGTTCCTGCAGGTAGAGCTGGCGGGGCGTGGAGTCCAGCAGGTCGGCACCCCGAACGATATCGGTGATGCCCTGCCAGGCATCGTCCAGGACCACGGCCAACTGATAGGCGTAGAGCCCGTCGCGGCGGCGGATCACGAAGTCGCCAACTTCCCGGCCCAGATGTTGGCGGTGTTCGCCCTGCACCCGGTCGAGGAAGTGGTATTCCAGTTCCGGTACGCGCAGGCGGATGGCGGCATCATCAGTGCCATGGCCGGCATTGCGGCACAGCCCGGGATAAATCCCGTGATACGGTTCCAGCTGCTTGCGCGAACAGGTGCAGGCGTAGGCCAGGCCGTGATTGAACAGGCGATCGAGCACCTCGGCGTAGGCATCGTGGCGTTCGCTTTGGCGAACCAGGTCGCCATCCCACTCGAAGCCATAGCTTTCCAGAGCCTTGAGAATGGCCGCCTGGGCGCCGGGTTCTTCGCGGGGTGGATCAAGGTCTTCCATGCGCATCAGCCACAGGCCACCCACCGAGCGTGCGTCAAGGTAGGAGGCCAGTGCGGCGACCAGTGAACCAAAATGCAGGTGGCCGCTGGGCGTCGGGGCGAAACGCCCGATGTAGGTGGCGGAGGTGGTGGCGGTCATCAGGGCAAGGCTACTTATTCCAGGCTGTCGTCAGATTCCTGTAGGAGCGAGCTTGCTCGCGATTGCCGTCAACGATAAAGCTGGGAGCCTGGTACCCCGCGGCGTTCTCAGGTTCATCGCGAGCAAGCTCGCTCCTACAGTGATGGCGATTTTAATCGCAACGGGCATCAGCGAATCTTGGAAACAAAAACGGAGCGTTCGCACGCTCCGTTCTTCGATCAAGTCGCAATTATTTGCCGACTTGCTTTTCCTTGATTTCCGCCAGGGTCTTGCAGTCGATGCACAGGTCGGCGGTAGGGCGTGCTTCGAGGCGCTTGACACCAATTTCGATGCCGCAGGATTCACACCAGCCGTACTCTTCGTCTTCGATCAACTGAAGGGTCTTGTCGATCTTCTTGATCAACTTGCGTTCACGATCGCGGGCACGCAGTTCGAGGGCGAATTCCTCTTCCTGGCTGGCACGGTCTGCCGGATCAGGAAAGTTGGCCGCTTCGTCCTTCATGTGGTCCACGGTCTTGTCGACACCTTCCATCAGCTCTTTTTTCCACTGATTCAGAACCTTGGTGAAGTGCTTGCGCATGGGCTCGCCCATGTACTCTTCGCCGGCTTTCTGAACATAGGGCTCGAAGCCGCTGATCGTCTGGTTTTGCTGCTTTGCTTGGGTGGACATGAAATAGACCGCCTCTACTCTTGTAATCCATCTGCGCAGGATTGCTCCATCACCGACACCTGCCGGCCCTGCGGCTGCAAGCGGGCGAACTTACCAGATCAACTCGGGCCGCGCTACTCCCGGATGTCGAGCTCGCGGCACATGCTGCTTGCAAATGATGACAAACCGTTGTCTGGTGGCTCTGGAACCCTGCTCAATTATTGATTTTAGTCAAACCTTGCGTAAGCGCTTGAGTCGTTTGTGGTCGGGGTTATAAGGCCTCTGACCGCTTTAGGTTCTCGCTCGTTCCTGCGCTTGGGTAGAATCGGTTTTTTTCCCCCTGTTGAAGGAAGGCCAATGGCTCAGCCCTACAGTGCCCGCAGTCGCGCGATCGAACCTTTCCACGTCATGGCGCTGTTGGCGCGGGCCAATGAATTACAGGCAGCCGGCCATGATGTGATCCACTTGGAAATCGGCGAGCCGGACTTCACCACCGCCGAGCCGATCATCCAGGCCGGCCAGGCTGCGCTGGCGGCAGGGCGAACCCGTTACACCGCCGCGCGCGGTATTCCGGAGCTGCGCGAGGCCATTTCAGGCTTTTATCAGCAGCGTTATGGTTTGAACATCGACCCGCGGCGCATCCTCATCACGCCCGGCGGGTCCGGCGCTTTGCTGCTGGCCAGCGCTTTGCTGGTAGACCCCGGTAAACACTGGCTGCTGGCGGACCCGGGCTACCCTTGTAACCGGCATTTCCTGCGACTGGTGGAAGGCGCGGCACAATTGGTGCCGGTCGGTCCCGATGTGCGTTATCAATTGACGCCTGGCCTGATCGAGCGTCATTGGGACCACGACAGCGTTGGCGCATTGGTGGCGTCGCCGGCCAATCCGACCGGCACGATCCTGACCCGCGACGAGCTGGCGAAGCTGTCTGCCGCGATCAAGGAGCGCCACGGTCATCTGGTGGTCGACGAGATTTATCACGGCCTGACCTATGGCACTGATGCGGCCAGTGTGCTGGAAGTCGACGACGGTGCATTCGTTCTGAATAGTTTTTCGAAGTATTTCGGGATGACCGGTTGGCGGCTGGGATGGCTGGTGGCCCCCGACGCTGCCGTTGGTGAGTTGGAAAAGCTCGCCCAGAATCTCTACATCAGTGCTCCAAGCATGGCGCAGCACGCTGCACTGGCCTGTTTCGAGCCGGCAACCATCAGCATTCTCGAAGAGCGTCGCGCCGAATTTGGCCGGCGTCGGGATTACCTGCTGCCGGCCTTGCGTGAAATGGGCTTCGGCATTGCGGTGGAGCCGGAAGGTGCTTTCTACTTGTACGCCGATATCAGCAAGTTCGGCGGCGATGCCTTCGCATTCTGTAAACACTTTCTCGAAACCGAGCATGTGGCATTCACCCCGGGGCTGGATTTCGGGCGTTATCAAGCCGGGCATCATGTGCGGTTCGCCTATACGCAAAATCTCGAGCGTTTGCAGGAGGCGGTCGAGCGCATTGCCCGTGGGTTGCGGAGCTGGCAAGGCTGATGCGATTTCATCCTCCACTCGAAGAAGGTCGCCTGATTCGTCGTTACAAGCGTTTTCTCGCCGATATCGAAACCGTTGGCGGCGAATTGTTGACCATTCACTGCCCGAACACCGGCTCGATGCTCAATTGCCAGGTCGAGGGCGGGCAGGTCTGGTTCAGCCGCTCCAACGACCTGAAACGCAAGTTGCCCGGCACCTGGGAGATCGGTGAAACCCCGCAAGGGCGGCTGTTTTGCGTGAACACCGCCCGGGCCAATGGTTTGGTCGAAGAGGCTCTGCGTGCGGGCATCATCACTGAGCTGAACGGCTTTACTGGGCTCAAGCGCGAAGTGGCTTATGGTCAGGAAAACAGTCGCATCGATTTTCGCCTCGATTACCCCGACGGGCCGGCCTACGTCGAAGTCAAAAGCGTGACCCTGGGCTTCGACGGTACCGCGGTGGCGGCGTTCCCCGATGCGGTCACGCAGCGTGGCGCCAAGCATCTGCGGGAGCTGGCCCATTTGGCCAGGGACGGTATTCGCGCGGTGCAGTTGTATTGCGTTTGCCTGACCGACATCGAGGCCGTGCGCCCGGCGCAGGAAATCGATGCGGCTTATGCGCAGGCCTTGCGTGAGGCGGTGGCCTGTGGGGTTGAGGTGCTGGCTTACGGTGTGCGGTTGAATCACCAGGAAATGTTGGTCGACCGGCGTCTGGACGTGTTGCCGGGTGGCTAAAGGCTGATCCAGATCCCTTGTTCATCTTCGCGACAGGCCACGGCGGTCAAGGCTTGCCCTGCGCAAGGGCCGGCGACGCATTCACCGTCTTCGATCAGGAACAGTGCGCCATGGGTGGCGCACTGGATCAGGCTGTTGCTGGGGTCGAGAAACTGATCGGGATGCCACTCCAGACCGACTCCTCGGTGGGGGCAGCGATTGATGTAGACAAAAACCTGCCCGCTGCGACGCACCGCAAAAAGCTTTTGGCCGTCGATGTCGAACCCGCGGCTGCTGTCGTTGACCAGCACGGCGCCTGCGCAAAGCAACTTCATGTCTATCCTCGGTCCCGCAGCTCGTCAGCGGATATGCCCGAGCTTGGTCGTTAAATGCTAACAAAAATGAAATGGCCGTCTTGCCCACCGGGTACAAGTGCCTGTCGCTGAGGATACTTGGCCTGCTCCTTCGATGCCCGGGAAAACTGTAAAGGAAGCCGTTTATGCGCTTGATCACCCGCGTCGCGGTGATCTGCATGGGGCATCATCACCTGATCTGGCCAGTACTTTTCCACAGGCAAAAAAAGACCCGGCAAGAGCCGGGTCAAATAACCGTGATTAGCCTGATGAGGAGATAATCCGAGAGTCCGAACCAAGGGCTTTTCAGAATATCGACCAGTCTCGCGACCAGTTGTGATAATCATATCGATTCTCATTACCAAGTCAACCGCTGTTTCCTGAATTCTTTTCGAATTGCCGGTTTTTCGTCTGCAGGCCCCGTAATCATTGGGCTGCAGGTTGCAATACTTCAGTAAGTTTTGTCGGATCAGTTCTTGTGGCGTGAAGAGATGGCTTCCAGTTGTCTGTTCAACGCCTCCTTGCGCTCGGCGGGAATGTCATTCCAGTGAACGTCCATCAGGGCGCCTTCGATTGCGTACAACAACACCTTGGACGCTCGAAAGCCGCGCGTACGCACGGCCCGATAAGCATCCACCGCCCCGAGGCGCCGCAAGTCCGAAGCGCTATGGATGCCCACGGCATGCAGCCATTGCGCTGACGTCTTGCCAAGATTCTTCAGGTGTTGCAGTTCATCATTCATCAAGCCTCCTTGCGATGGCCGAATGGAGATCGTGGGCAATCTTCTGAGGAGTGTAGCCATCAGCAGGAAAAGCGTGATTGTTTGCTCGTTTTCGACGCAAATGCTTCTAAGAGGCGAGTATTGGCAGTGTGTGAAAAGTCTGCGAACGCGGGAGGAAGAGGCGGGGAACAATCAGGAATTACGGGTGAATATCCCCCACAGTCCAACGCAATGGGGGCGCTGGACGTGTCAGTCAACGACGTTGATCAGCGGGTGCGATAGCGCAATCGCGTGCCGAAGTTCATCGACATCAGGATTTCGTCGGCACTGAGTTCCACCGGAAAGTAGGCGCCGGAGATTTGCGCGTGGGCCAGGCTCGCGCCTTCCAGGTTGGCCTTGCGAAAATCGATGCCGCGCAAGTCGGCGGAACGGAAGTAGGCGTCGCTGAAGTCCACGCCGTCAGCATTCAGCTCGCGCAGGTCCAGCCCCCGGAAGTCTCCACCCACCATGTCGATGGGGCCATCCTTGGGGCGTTCACTGTTGAAGCCTCTGATGTCGTCTTTGTGCAGCAGGGCATAAAGCGGTGTGTCGAGAAGTTTCGGCTGGCTCATGTCGCATCACCTGATGGTTTTATGACGCCAGTATAGTGCCACTATTTGACAGTCGTGAAGCCAGCGCCGGCCTCACGACTGAAATAGTTTCCTACAGGCCTGGCAGGCGCTGGCGAATCTGTGCCACAACGGTATCGAGAGTCCCGCTTTCATTGGTCTGGACGCGCTTGCTGCAGAGGATTTCTGCGGGCGTCAGCGCTTCACGGCTGGCTTGTTGGGCTGCGATAACAGCCAGGGTGGCGTCGGACGGGTCTTTCTTGTCTGCCTGACGCACGGCCAGCCAGCTTTCGATCACGGCCTGTGGCGCATTGCAGTCGAGAATCAGGAACGGTGCGCCGGTGGCCTCGGCCACCTTCGCGGCGCTGTCACGCTGATCACGCTTGAGGTAAGTGGCGTCGACCACCACCGGGAAGCCCGCACGCAGAATGACGTCGGCAATTTCGTGCAGGCGGGCATAGGTCGCCGCGCTGGCGTCGGCACTATAGATGCCGGCCTGTACGTCATTCTCGACGGTTTGCTCGCCGAACAGACGCTTGCGCTCGACATCGGAGCGCAGGCGAATCGCACCCAGGGCTTCGACCAGGCGCATGGCAACATGGCTCTTGCCGACGGCGGAAACGCCGTGGGTAATGGCCATGAAGCGCGAAGGAATGGTGCTGTAGCTTTCCGCCAGGTTGGCGTAGTTGCGGTACTGGCGCAGGGTTGTGGCGCGCTGCACGGCAGTGGCGTCGGCCGGCATGCTGAACAGGGCGACTTTGGCGCGAACCAGTGCGCGGTAGGCTTTGTAGAAGTTCAGCAGTTCGAGGCCGCGATAGTCACCTGTCAGCTCCAGGTACTGGCTGATGAAGCGACGCGCGAGGCACTTCAGGCCGCGATCTTCCAGGTCCATGGCCAGGAAGCCGGTGTCGGCATAAACGTCGGTAAAACGAAACGGTTCGTTGAATTCGATGCAGTCGAAGATCACGACCTTGCCATCAATCACGGTCGCGTTGCCCAAGTGGATATCACCGTGGCATTCACGAATGAAACCTTCGGCCTTGCGCTGGGCGAACAGTGGTTTGAGGCGCTCGAAGCTGCTTTCGGCCCAGGCTTGCAGGGCGTCGAGTTGCAGCAGGTCGGTTTTGTCGCTGAGGAACGGACGGATCTGTTCGAAGTTCTGCCGCACCGGCGCCATGACGCTGTCCGGAGTGCCGGCTTCGTGCTCGGCTGGCACTTTCGGTGCGCTGAGGTGGAAGCGGGCGATTTGTTCAGCCATCTCGTCGATGTGTGCGGTGGTCAGTTCGCCGTTGGCCTGAAGGGTGCTCAGCAATCCGTTTTGCGGGAACTGGCGCATCTTCAGGACATATTCGATGGCCGGGCCTTCGCCGCCCAGTTGCGGAGCCTCGGCGCTGCCGGTGACGGGCAGTACTTCAAGGTACAGATCGTCAGTCAGGCGCTGGTTCAGGCGCAGCTCTTCAGCGCAAAAGTGTTCGCGAGCTTCAAGGCTGGTGAAGTCGAGAAAACCGAAATTGACCGGCTTCTTCACTTTATAAGCGAAGGGGCCTGTGAGAACGACCCAGGAAATATGGGTTTCGATGACCTGGAATCCGTCTACAGGATGCGGGTAGAGGGCAGGGTTTTGCAGGGCAGCGATCAGGGACTGGCTCACAGGCGATCCTTCAGAGTCTGGAAAATCAAGGCCGCCATTATGGCTGTAAGTCCGCTTGGCGCAAACCTCGGAGCGCTCCTGTCGGGTATGAATAAAGTGCGTATAATCCGCCGCCATGACTCGTACCCGAACTCCCCGCACTCCAAAAAAACCACCCTCCAGGGGCCTGCGCCCATGGTTGGGCTGGGCCATTAAACTCAGTCTGGTCGGCCTGGTCGTGCTGGCCGGATTCGCCGTTTACCTTGATGCAATCGTCCAGGAGAAGTTCTCCGGCAAGCGCTGGACCATTCCGGCCAAGGTTTACGCGCGCCCGCTCGAGCTGTTCGTCGGACAAAAGCTGAGCAGGGACGATTTCCTCACCGAGCTCGATGCCCTGGGCTATCGCCGTGAAAGCGTGGCTAACGGTCCGGGTGCGGCGTCGGTCAACGGTAATACCGTTGATTTGAACACCCGTGGCTTCCAGTTCTATGAAGGCATGGAGCAAGCGCAGCCGGTGCGCGTGCGCTTCTCTGGCGATTACGTGGCGGAACTTTCGGGAGCGAAGGACTCGAAGCTTTCCGTGGTGCGCCTGGAGCCGCTGTTGATCGGCGGTCTGTACCCGAAAAACCTCGAAGACCGGATCCTGATCAAGATCGATCAGGTGCCGCCGTACTTGCTTGAAACGCTGGTGGCTGTCGAGGACCGCGATTTTTATCATCACTTTGGTGTTTCGCCGAAGTCGATCGCCCGTGCAATCTGGGTCAACGGTGCGGCCGGCCGCATGCGTCAGGGCGGCAGTACGCTGACTCAGCAATTGGTCAAAAACTTCTACCTGACCAACGAGCGCAGCCTGAGCCGCAAACTCACCGAAGCGATGATGGCGCTGCTGCTCGAGCTGCATTACGACAAGCGCGAAATCCTCGAGGCATACCTCAACGAGGTGTTTATCGGGCAGGACGGTCAGCGCGCGGTGCACGGTTTCGGTCTGGCGAGCCAGTTCTTCTTCAGTCAGCCACTGGCCGAACTCAAGCTGCATCAGGTCGCACTGCTGGTGGGCATGGTCAAGGGGCCTTCTTCGTATAACCCGCGTCGTAATCCGGAGCGTGCCCTTGAGCGGCGCAACCTGGTGCTCGATGTCCTGCAAGAGCAGGGCGTCGCGACTGCCGAGCAGGTTGAGGCCGCGAAGAAGATGCCGCTGGGCGTGACCAAGCGCGGCAGTCTCGCGGACAGCTCGTTCCCCGGCTTCCTCGACCTGGTCAAGCGTCAGTTGCGCGAAGATTATCGCGACGAAGACTTGACCGAAGAAGGCCTGCGGATCTTCACCAGTTTCGACCCGATCCTGCAGATGAAGGCCGAGGCGTCGGTCAACGACACCTTCAAGCGTCTGGCCGGGCGCAAGGGTTCCGAAGACGTCGAAGCGGCAATGGTTGTGACCAACCCGGAGACTGGCGAAGTACAGGCCATGATCGGCAGTCGCCAGGCCAGCTTTGCCGGGTTCAACCGGGCGCTGGATGCGGTTCGGCCGATCGGCTCGCTGATCAAGCCGGCGGTTTATCTGACTGCGCTGGAGAAGCCTAGCCAGTACACATTGACCAGTTGGCTGTCGGACGAAGTCTTCTCGGTCAAGGGTGCCGACGGCCAGGTGTGGAAACCGCAGAACTACGATCGTCGCTCTCACGGTACTGTCTTCCTTTATCAAGGCCTGGCGCATTCCTACAACCTGTCGACCGCGCGTCTCGGTCTGGCGGTCGGTGTGCCGAACGTCCTGAAGACGCTGGCGCGCCTGGGTGTGACTCGTGAGTTCCCGGCCTTCCCGTCAATGTTGCTCGGCGCTGGCGGCATGACGCCCATCGAAGTCGCGACCATGTACCAGACCCTCGCCAATGGCGGCTTCAATACGCCGATGCGCGGGATCCGTAGCGTGCTGACTGCCGAGGGCGAGCCGCTCAAGCGTTATCCGTTCCAGATTCAGCAGCGTTTCGATCCAGCCTCCATTTACCTGATCCAGAGCGCCATGCAGCGTGTGATGCGTGAAGGTACTGGCAGCTCGGTTTATAACGTGTTGCCAAGGACGCTGACCCTGGCGGGTAAAACCGGTACCAGTAACGACTCGCGGGACAGTTGGTTTGCCGGTTTCAGCCAGGACTTGCTCGCGGTGGTCTGGCTGGGTCGCGATGACAACGGCAAGACGCCTTTCACTGGCGCCACCGGGGCCTTGCAGGTCTGGACCAGCTTCATGCGCAAGGCTGATCCACTTCCCTTGGACATGCCGCAGCCGGACAATATCGTTCAGGCTTGGGTTGATTCGCGAACCGGGCAAGGTTCTGATGCCGGTTGCCCAGGCGCGGTGCAGATGCCGTATATTCGCGGCAGCGAACCGCCTCCCGGCGCCGTCTGCGGTGGTGAAAACCCTGCCGAGACGGTGATGGACTGGGTCAAGGGCTGGATGAATTAAGCAAAGAGGATTTCAAGTGAACAAGTGGTTGATTCCAGCGGTTGCCGCCGTAGCTTTGCTCAGCGGTTGCTCCACCGTACAACGTGGCTCGATTCCGGTTGTGGATTCTGGCACCGCCGTGTCCAACAGTGAGCGGATCTCGGCCAATGGCGGCTTCCGCCAGTCGACCGTCAAGCGCCCTGTACAAGGTCATTCGCAGGCCCAGGCGATTCCGCAAGGTGACAGCGGCGTCGTGGTGATGGTGCCAGGCGCTGCAACGACTTCAACGCCGATCAGCACCACGCCGATTACCCCGGGTCCGATCACGCCGGGGCCGATTGACACGTCGCCGATCCAGTCGGCGCCGCTCAATCAGGGCAGCTACAGCATGCCGTCGTCGCCAAGCGGGATTCCGTCAGCCAGTTCGGGCGGGCTGTCTGCCGACGAGCAACTGGACGGCCCGGTATTGGCGTTGCTGACCACCGCTCAACAGCAACAAGCGAGTGGTGATCTCAATGGTGCCTCCTCCAGCCTCGAGCGCGCCCAGCGCGTTGCTCCGCGTGAGCCGCAGGTGCTTTACCGTCTGGCGCAGGTGCGGATGGCTCAAGGCGATGCGGCCCAGGCCGAGCAGTTCGCTCGCCGCGGGCTGACCTTTGCCAATGGCCGTCCAGCCCTTCAGGCGAACTTGTGGGAACTGATTGCCCAGGCGCGTGAAAAACAGGCTGACTCCCAGGGCGCGGCATTGGCTCGTCAGAAGGCCAAGGTAACGCTGTGATGGATACGCGCTTTCTGAAAATCGCCGATCAACTGTTGTTGATCGAGCGCGAATTGCGGGTGCAAGGGTGGTGGGATGAAGTCTCGCCATCTGCTGAAGCGCTTTCCAGCGTCGAACCGTTTTCGGTCGATACACTGGATTTCGAGCAATGGCTGCAATGGATCTTCCTGCCGCGCATGAAGATGATCCTCGAGCAGAATTTACCGCTACCCAATGCTTCGGGCATTCAGGAAATGGCCGAAATGGTCTTTGCCGGACGCAATGTCCAGGGCAAGGATCGGCAGTTGCAGGCATTGCTCAAACAGTTTGATCAACTGATCACAGCGTCTCGCTGAGCCAGAAGCTGCCAGCGTCCGCTGGCAGTTGTCCACAATCTCTCTCTATTTTGTCGGCCGTTGCAGCCTAAGTGCATGCGCGTGCCAATTTTTTGCCAAAACTTGCGCAATTGAAGCTAACACACAGCGGATTTACAGGTTTTTTCTTGCGTTCTCATGTGCTTACTAGAATAAAGCTCATAGACGACTTGACTTGCGAAGGGCGAAACAGAAGAATCCAAAGTCCGCTGTACAGGGACTGCCAGAAGCAGACCCTCTCAGCAGATCATGAGGCGCATATCCGCGTCGACCTGTTACACCCGCAACGCGTTACCTCGCGCTGGGTGGGAAAGGCCCGCAACACTTGGGACGATCCCAATACTTGCTCAGTCAGTGCTGACGTAGTCGGCGACCACCGTCGCTCATGCTCTGCTGAGAAGTAAACCTATTAAGACCCGTCCCATTTTTCGTGGGCGGTATTCTGGCGTTTTAGAGGTGAGCAACGTGGAGCTTTTATCTGGCGGTGAGATGCTCGTCCGCTTTTTGCGCGACGAAGGCGTCAAATATATCTACGGGTACCCGGGTGGTGCTCTTCTTCATGTCTACGATGCCCTGTTCAAAGAACCGGAAGTGACCCACATCCTGGTTCGTCACGAGCAAGCGGCTACCCATATGGCTGACGGCTACGCCCGTGCCACCGGTAAAGCCGGCGTGGTACTGGTGACTTCCGGTCCGGGTGCAACCAACGCCATCACCGGTATCGCCACGGCCTACATGGACTCCATACCGATGGTGGTCATTTCCGGCCAGGTACCGAGCACCATGGTCGGCACCGATGCTTTCCAGGAAACCGACATGATCGGTATCTCCCGGCCAATCGTGAAGCACAGCTTCATGATCAAGCACGCGTCGGAAATCCCGGAAGTCATGAAGAAGGCGTTCTACCTGGCGCAATCCGGTCGTCCTGGCCCGGTCGTTGTCGATATTCCGAAAGACATGACCAACCCGGCCGAGAAGTTCGAATACGTCTTCCCGAAAAAAGCCAAGCTGCGCTCCTACAGCCCGGCTGTTCGCGGTCACTCCGGTCAAATCCGCAAGGCGGCAGAAATGCTCCTGGCGGCCAAGCGTCCCGTGTTGTACTCGGGCGGCGGCGTGATCCTCGGTGGTGGTTCTGCGCCACTGACCGAGCTGGCGAAGATGCTTAACCTGCCAGTGACCAATACCCTGATGGGCCTCGGTGGCTACCCTGGCACCGACCGTCAGTTCATCGGCATGCTCGGCATGCACGGCAGCTACACCGCCAACCTGGCGATGCACCATGCTGACGTGATCCTCGCTGTCGGTGCGCGTTTCGACGACCGTGTCATCAATGGCGCGTCGAAGTTCTGCCCGAACGCCAAGATCATTCACATCGACATCGACCCGGCTTCGATCTCCAAGACCATCAAGGCCGACGTGCCAATCGTGGGTCCGGTCGAGAGTGTCCTGACCGAAATGGTCGCGATCCTCAAGGAAATCGGCGAGACCCCGAACAAGGAGTCCGTGGCCAGCTGGTGGAAGCAGGTTGACGAGTGGCGTGGTGATGGCGACCTGTTCCCGTACGACAAGGGCGACGGCAGCAAGATCAAGCCACAGACCGTGATCGAAACCCTGTGCGAAGTGACCAAGGGCGATGCCTTTGTGACCTCCGACGTGGGCCAGCACCAGATGTTCGCTGCGCAGTACTACAAGTTCAACAAGCCGAACCGCTGGATCAACTCCGGTGGCCTGGGCACCATGGGCTTCGGTCTGCCGGCGGCCATGGGCATCGCCTTGAGCTTCCCTGACGCTGACGTTGCATGCGTCACCGGCGAGGGCAGTATCCAGATGAACATCCAGGAGCTGTCGACCTGCCTGCAATACGGTTTGCCGGTGAAGATCGTCATCCTCAACAACGGTGTGCTGGGGATGGTTCGCCAGTGGCAGGACATGAGTTACGGCAGCCGTCACTCGCACTCCTACATGGAATCGCTGCCTGATTTCGTCAAGCTGGCAGAGGCCTACGGCCACGTCGGTGTACGCATCACCGAATCGAAAGACTTGAAGTCGAAGATGGAAGAGGCGTTCGCCATGAAGGATCGCCTGGTGGTGATCGATATTTCGGTCGACACCAGCGAGCACGTCTACCCGATGCAAATCAAAGACGGCTCCATGCGCGATATGTGGCTGAGCAAGACGGAGCGTACCTAATCATGCGGCACATTATTTCCTTGCTTCTGGAAAACGAACCCGGCGCTCTGTCTCGTGTGGTTGGTCTGTTCTCGCAGCGTAACTACAACATCGAAAGCCTGACCGTGGCCCCAACCGAAGACCCGACCCTGTCGCGTCTGACGCTGACCACTGTCGGTCACGATGAGATCATCGAGCAGATCACCAAGAACCTGAACAAGCTGATCGAAGTGGTAAAACTGGTCGACCTGTCGGAGAGTGCTCACATCGAGCGTGAACTGATGCTGGTCAAGGTCAAGGCCACCGGCGCCCAGCGCGCCGAGATCAAGCGCACTACCGATATTTACCGTGGACAGATCGTCGATGTCAGCGCCAGCGTGTATACCGTTCAACTGACCGGTACCAGCGACAAGCTCGACAGCTTCATTCAGTCCATCGGCACCGCCTCGATTCTGGAAACCGTCCGTAGTGGCGTGACCGGCATTGCCCGCGGCGACAAAGTACTCAGCATCTAAACCAAATTAGCGAACGGCCTGAACGGCCTGATATAGGGGAAATTCATGAAAGTTTTCTACGATAAAGACTGCGACCTGTCGATCATCCAGGGCAAGAAAGTTGCCATCATCGGTTACGGTTCCCAGGGTCACGCTCAAGCGTGCAACCTGAAAGATTCCGGCGTTGACGTGACTGTTGGCCTGCGTAAAGGTTCGGCTACCGTTGCCAAGGCTGAAGCCCATGGCCTGAAAGTGACCGACGTTGCTTCCGCTGTTGCAGCTGCCGACCTGGTCATGATCCTGACCCCGGACGAATTCCAGTCCTCCCTGTACAAGAACGAAATCGAGCCGAACATCAAGAAAGGCGCCACCCTGGCCTTCTCCCACGGCTTCGCGATCCACTACAACCAGGTTGTGCCGCGCGCTGACCTCGACGTGATCATGATCGCGCCGAAGGCTCCGGGGCACACCGTGCGTTCCGAGTTCGTGAAGGGCGGCGGTATCCCTGACCTGATCGCTATCTACCAGGACGCCTCGGGCAACGCCAAGAACGTCGCTCTGTCCTACGCTGCCGGCGTTGGCGGCGGTCGTACCGGCATCATCGAAACCACGTTCAAGGACGAGACTGAAACCGACCTGTTCGGCGAACAAGCCGTTCTGTGCGGCGGTACCGTCGAGCTGGTCAAAGCCGGTTTCGAAACTCTGGTTGAAGCTGGCTACGCGCCGGAAATGGCCTACTTCGAGTGCCTGCACGAACTGAAGCTGATCGTTGATCTCATGTACGAAGGCGGTATCGCCAACATGAACTACTCGATCTCCAACAACGCCGAATACGGCGAGTACGTGACCGGCCCTGAAGTCATCAACGCCGAATCCCGTCAGGCCATGCGCAACGCCCTGAAACGTATTCAGGACGGCGAATACGCCAAGATGTTCATCAGCGAAGGCGCTACCGGCTATCCTTCGATGACCGCCAAGCGTCGTAACAACGCCGCTCACGGTATCGAAATCATCGGCGAGCAACTGCGCTCCATGATGCCGTGGATCGGTGCCAACAAGATCGTCGACAAAGCCAAAAACTAAGTCACGCGCTTGTGCGAAAAACGCGGCTTAGGCCGCGTTTTTTCGTTTGGGAGGCCGGTTCTGGTATAAAGCTGCATCGTTTGCGGCCGAACCGTCGTCCCAGACACCTGTCCAAACTTTCCACCCCGTTGCAAGGTAATGTCCATGAGCGAACGCCCCGAAGAGCCAAGCCAGGCTTCTGACGCCGAAAGCCTGCTGCCCATCGATGAACATGTCGAGGAAGGGCATGACGCTGAAGGTCGTAAAGTCCGGCATCGTGGTATCTATCTTCTGCCGAATCTGTTCACCACTGCGAACCTGTTCGCAGGGTTCTACTCCATCATCAACTCGATGAGCGCCCAGGCTGCCTTGAGTGCCGGCGACTCGGTCAATGCGAGCAAGTACTTTGCGTTTGCGGCGATTGCCATTTTCGTCGCGATGGTACTCGACGGCCTTGATGGTCGGGTTGCGCGCATGACCAATACCCAGAGCGCGTTTGGTGCCGAGTACGACTCGCTGTCGGACATGGTCGCTTTTGGAGTTGCGCCGGCATTGCTGGCCTTCGGTTGGGCCTTGGGTGACATGGGCAAGGTCGGCTGGATGGTTGCCTTCGTTTATGTCGCGGGTGCGGCGCTGCGTCTCGCGCGTTTCAACACTCAAGTCGGCACGGCGGACAAGCGTTACTTCATCGGCCTGGCCAGCCCGGCGGCGGCGGGTGTTGTTGCGGGCATCGTCTGGGCGTTCAGCGATTACGGTATCCAGGGCTCCAAGATGTCTTTCCTGGTGGCGCTGATGGTTGCTGCGGCCGGCATGCTGATGGTCAGCAACATCAAGTACAACAGCTTCAAGGAGCTGGATCTGAAGGGGCGAGTGCCTTTCGTGGCGATTCTCGCTGTGGTACTGGTCTTCGCAGTGGTGTTCAGTGATCCGCCGCGCATCCTGCTGCTGGTGTTTCTCGCCTATGCAGCCTCCGGTCCGGTTCAATACCTGTTACGCCTTCGCCGTAACAAGAGCGCGTAATTTCCCTCATACTCCGCAGTCTATGGGTGCATCTGTCCTCCAAAGCTGCGGAGTAACCATGCTGATCAAAGTCTCCAAGGCGTCCGACTGCCATGAGTCGGACGTCACGCCTGAATCCCTCTATCTATCTCGACGCAAAGTGCTCGGTGCCACGGTTGCCGGTTTCGCTTTGGGCAGCCTGCCGCAATGGGCCAGTGCTGGCGAAGCTGTGCGGTACCCGGATGTTGAATCCGGCAAGGCGCCTTCCTGGTTCAGCGAAAAGCTTCCGCTTACCAAGTGGGGTGCGGTCAACGTCAAGGATGAGGCGATCACGCCGTTCAAGGATGCGACCCATTACAACAACTTCTACGAGTTCGGCACCGACAAAGGTGACCCGGCTGCCAATGCCGGCACGCTGAAGACGGAGCCGTGGTCGGTAGTGGTGGACGGGGAGGTGGGCAAGCCTGGGCGGTATGCGCTGGAAGACTTCATGAAGCCGTATCAGTTGGAGGAGCGAATTTACCGACTGCGTTGCGTGGAAGCCTGGTCGATGGTCATTCCCTGGATCGGTTTTCCCCTCTCGGCTTTGCTCAAGGAGGTCGAACCGACCTCGAAAGCCAGATTCATTCGCTTCGAAACCCTGCAGGATCCCAAGAGCATGCCGGGTCAGCGTTCCGGTTTTGCCTTGATCGACTGGCCATATATAGAAGGGCTGCGTCTGGATGAGGCGATGAACCCGTTGGCGATTCTCGCGGTAGGCATGTACGGGCGTGAGTTGCCCAATCAAAACGGTGCGCCGCTGCGATTGGTGGTGCCTTGGAAATATGGTTTCAAGAGCATCAAGTCCATTGTGCGCATCAGTCTGGTCGGCGAGCAGCCGAAAACCACCTGGCAGAGCATTGCGCCGGATGAATATGGCTTTTATGCGAACGTGAATCCTACGGTTGATCATCCTCGCTGGACTCAGGCTCGTGAACGCCGCTTGCCCAGTGGTTTGCTCAAACCCAATGTGCGCGACACGCAAATGTTCAACGGCTATTCAGAGGAAGTCGCCTCTCTATATACGGGGCTCGACCTGAGGGCGAATTACTGATGCGCTGTCCGCTCTGGCGTATCGGTGTCTTTATCCTGGTGTCGGTGTGGCCGCTGCTGTGGTTGTACCAGGCCTGGGAGGATGTCCTCGGGCCGGATCCGGGCAAGGTGCTGGTCGATCGACTGGGTTTGGGGGCACTTGTTCTGCTGCTTGTAACGTTGAGCATGGCACCTTTGCAGAAACTCACCGGTTGGGCGGGGTGGAACGCCGTGCGGCGACAGTTGGGGTTGTGGTGTTTTGCCTATGTGCTGCTCCATCTCGGTACTTACTCCGCATTCATTCTTGGTTTTGACTGGTCGCAGCTGGGTGTCGAGTTGCGCAAGCGGCCTTACATTATTGTCGGGGCGCTGGGTTTTCTTGGTTTGCTGGCATTGGCAGTGACGTCCAATCGATACAGTCAGCGGCGATTGGGTGCTCGCTGGAAGCAGTTGCATCGCCTGGCTTATGTAATTCTCGGGCTTGGATTGCTGCATATGCTCTGGATTGTGCGCGCCGACCTGAAGGAGTGGGCGATCTATGCCTCTATAGGTGCATTGCTGTTAGTGCTGCGGCTACCGCCTTTGGCCCGTCGAATCCCGCGTTTGATGGCTAAAAAGGGCTCTTCTGCCAAAAAGGCGTAAATAGTGGTTGACGGCAGATTCTGGAGGCCTATAATTCGCCCCACTTCCGGCGCAGTCGAAACGGAAAACTCCTTGATAAACAAAGAGTTACGCAAGTTTCGGCAGCAGGTTGCTTCA
>NZ_AKJJ01000086.1:0-20436 GCF_000282395.1 Pseudomonas sp. GM55
CGAGCCTGCTCGCGATGGACGCAAGGTCGACGCGTCGAATCAGACTGCATGCGTTATCGTTGACGTCCATCGCGAGCAGGCTCGCTCCTACAGGGGATCAATTTCAGGCTTGAGGTATCAAACTCTCCCGACAATCGAGTACCAGCCGCGCGCCACCCAGTTCGCTGCTGCCCACCTCCAGCGTAAACCCGTGCAGGCTGACAATCGCTGCGACGATGGACAGCCCCAGCCCGAAGCCGCTTTTCTGATTGCCCGCCTCGGCGCGATAGAAGCGCTGGAACACCGCTTCACGTTCCGCCTCGGGAATGCCCGGGCCGGAGTCGAGCACTTCGATGCGCGTGTGCCCGCCATCGTTGACCCCGCGCAAGATCACCGCGCCACCGGGCGGGGTGAATTTGATCGAGTTGCTCAACAGGTTCGCCACGGCTTCGAACAGCAGTGCCCGGTCGCCATTGAGGGGTGGCAACGAAGCGGGCAGGTGCAGTTGGAACACCAGGCCGTCGTCTTCCGCCAGGGGCAGATAGAACTCATGCAGTTCCTGCAGCAACGCCACCGGGTCCAGTTGCACGAAACCGGAGCGGCGCTGACGGTCTTCCAGTTCGGAAATCCGCAGCAAGCCACGGAAACGCGCCATCAACGTATCGGCCTCGACCAGCACCAGGTCCAGTTGCAGGGCCTGCGGTGAACCTTCGCCGGCCTGCTGCTGCATGCGGTAAAGCTGCGCGCGCAGACGAGTCAGGGGCGTGCGCAGGTCATGGGCGATGTTGTCGCACACGCCCTTGACCTCGTTCATCAAGCGCTCGATGCGTTCGAGCATGGCGTTGACGATGGCGGCGAGCATGTCCAGTTCGTCACGTCGATTGGACAGTGGCAAACGCCGGCTCAGGTCGCCAGCAACGATGGCTTCGGCGCTGGCCTGGATGGCGCGAATGCGTCGCAGCGGCCGGCGCCGCAGCAGATACCAGCCGACGATGCCTGGCACGATGGTCAGGGTCACGCCCCAGAACAGGGCGTGAAGGATGATTCGGGTCACGGCGAACAGCGAACCGTTGTCGCGTACCAGCACCAGCCATCGGCCGTCGAGGGTGGGGGTCGCCACGGCGTCGCAACTGTCGGCGGGCAGCGTCTGCTCGCCGCTGTCGTCGGAGGCGTCGCAGTCGCGCAACGTGTGGATCCTGCCATCGAGCGGCAAGCCGTCCGGAATGTAGCGCAAGGCGCCGCTCAGGTAACGGTGCCGGGCATCGAACAGGCCGTAGGCGTCGATGCCGCGGATGTCGAAGGTCATGCTCACGGCGAGGGCGTCCACCAGTTGCTCGCCCGAGAAACGCGAGAACAGGTGCTGGCGTTGCATCAGCGAATGCTTGGCCAGGTTGTCCAGGTAAGCGGAAACCTCGTAGTACATGACCCCCATGAGAATCCCGCTCCAGATCACGAACAGCGAACTGTAGAGCGCCAGCAGACGGCTGCTGGAGGAGCGCCAGCCTTTAGACGGGTTCGGCAATGACATAACCCGAGCCTCGCACGGTCCGAATCAGTGGGACATTGCCAGGCGGGTCGATCTTCTTGCGCAGACGGCCGATGTGGACGTCGATCAGGTTGGTCCCGGGGTCGAAGTGGTAACCCCAGACTTCCTCGAAAATCATCATCCGCGAGAGGATTTGCCCGGTATTGCGCATCAGGAATTCCAGCAGTTTGTATTCGGTGGGCAATAGCGTCAGCAGTTGACCGTCGCGGCTGGCTTCGTGGCTGATGAGGTTCAGCTCCAGGTCCGCCACCCGCAGCGTAGTGGCCTGGGCGGTCACGGTATTCTGCCGGCGCAGCAGGACTTCGACCCGGGCGGCCATTTCATCGGTGGCGAAGGGTTTGGTCAGGTAGTCGTCGCCGCCGGCGCGCAAGCCGCGCACGCGCTCATCGACGTCGGACAGCGCGCTGATCATCAGGATCGGCGTGGCCACGCCCATGGTCCGCAGCGTGGTGACAATCGCCAGGCCGTCGAGCCCGGGCAACATGCGGTCGAGGGTGATCAGGTCATAGTTGCCGCTGACCGCACGCTCCAGCCCTTCGCGGCCATTGTCGACCCAGTCGACGTCGAGGCCGTGGCTACTCAATTCGGCGACAATTTCCCGGGCGGTCACGGCGTCGTCTTCGATGGTCAAGATGCGGGTCATTGGGCTGGCCTGATAAGCAGTTCAATACGAAGTTGCGAGCATTTTGCCAAGAAATGCCCGCGACTTAATAAATTAACTTTCATCTGGCCGGAGGCACTGTTCGCAACATTGATATCATTGGGCCATAACTTCAATGGAGTGCTGCATTGTGCGTAACTCGATCCGTTGTGGCTGGATGCCGATCTGTCTGTTGCTGTTCACTGTTTTCAGTTCATCTGCCTGGGCTGGCAATACACCCTGCTCCGGCAAGAAGGGTGGAATCGACCGCTGCGATGGCGATCTGTTCCTGTGCAATGACGGCTCCATCAGTGGGTCGAAAAAAAATTGCTCGGCAATGTTTGGCGGTCAAAGCCAGTCGCGACCGCAAGCGTTTGTCCAGGACCCGCAGGGTTGCTCCTGTGGCACCGGTTCGTTTTGTACCGGGCCCAGGGGTGGCGTTTACTGCCTGACCCCCAGTGGCAATAAAAGCTATAAGCGCAAATAAACAATGCATGTGTCGACTGACCCGGTGCCATCGTCGGAACGCCGCCCGGAGCAGGCTCGCTCCGGGCGGCGTTCCGACGATAGCGGCAGATCAGGCGAAATGAATCTGTCAGTCAATCGGCGTACTGACAAACACCTCAAGCCCCTCGGCATACTCCGTGAATGCGGCGATCTGAGGGAATTGCGCAGCACTCACCTGATCCGGCACCACCAGGTTGGTAAAACTCCAGGCCACGGCGAGGGTAATGCCGTCCTGCTCAATCGATCCGTCAGTCTTCAGCGGCTGCTTTTCCAGCTCTCGCTCAAGCGCTGAATAGGCTGCCGTCAGCTGTCCTTCGACCCGCTGCACCCAGGGTTCGAATTGAATCTCCGCCGGCCGCAGGTTGCGCTCGTAGTAAAGCTGCACGGACTTTTCGCTGGCGGCCAACGCCAGGCCAATCAGGCGCAATGCGCGCAGGCGTTGACCCGGTTCGGCGGGCATCAGGCTTTTTTTGGCCAGGGTTTCCAGGTAGTCGATGATCAGCGTCGAGTCCATCAACACCTCACCGTCATCCAGCACCAGCGTGGGCGCCTTGACCACCGGGTTGATCTGCCGGAATTGTTCGAAGTGGCGGAACACCGAGACCGACTGATGTTCCAGCGTGATTCCCAGGCGTTTGGCAGAAATGGCGGCGCGCCTTACATAGGGCGAGTCGAGCATACCGATCAGCTTCATGGTCCTTTCCTTTATATGGCCATTTCGGGAGGGACAACCTTAGCTGAGGTTCGCAACCCTGCAAATGACCGTGAAAAATGCCCGGTGCCAGCCGTTTGTCTTCTATATACAGCCGCTCGATTGAATTTCTTGCTATAAACGCACTCCGATTACCGCCTCAAAGCCTGCCGTAGAGCATTTTCAGGGCTTTGTCGGACAAATTCGCTGTCTTTTCAGTTGCTGAGGCCTCAAGTCGGCCTTAGACTGCCGCCCCTCGTAAATTGAGTGCCGGGTGGCGCTTGGAACAAACGGCGCCTTTCCGATGGCCTGCCCAGGTCTGCCGGAACGCTCCCTTATTCGCCTTAATGCACGTTTTTTTATAGAGATATCAATGACAAAGGACAAGTTGCTGGCCATGCCGGCGGATGACTACATGAATGCCGAGCAACATGCTTTTTTCTCCGAGCTGTTGCAGAACATGAAAGTCGAAACCCATGAGCGCATCGAACAGAACCGCATCGCCATCGAAAGCCTGGACACCCCGGCCGATCCGGCAGACGCCGCTTCGGTCGAAGAAGAGCGCACCTGGCTGGTGAACGCGATCGATCGCGACCAGCGCATGCTGCCTCAGTTGGAACAAGCGCTGGAACGCATCAAGGAAGACAGCTTCGGCTGGTGCGACGACAGCGGCGAGCCGATTGGGCTCAAGCGCCTGCTGATCAGCCCGACCACCAAGTACTGCATCGAAGCTCAGGAACGTCACGAGCAAATCGACAAGCACCAGCGTCAGGCCTGATTCTGCGAGGCAGCCCTTTGATCCGGGCTGCCTTGAAAAGATCGCAGCCTGTGGCAGCTCCTGCGCAATTGAAGCAGGCTGCGATCTTTGTTTTCTGCCGTCTTCGATTTCCCGGTTCTTCTATTGATCTGCTGCAACGTTCGCGACTAAAGGCTCATGGATAATGGCTTTATGGTGGCGTTTAATGCGAAGACAACAATTAGAAGCTTTCCGGGGTGACGATGATGACGAGAGACGGGTCTCTGGTTGCGGCAGTGCCTGCACCAGTGCTGTTGCCGAAAAACCGCTGGCTGACACCGACGCTGCAAAGCATCGCCCTGATGCTGTTGTTATGTGGCATGACGCTGGGTGAGTGGTCGCTCTACCTTGGCCTGCCCCTGGCCGTATTGATTATCTGGCTGCCTCGCCTGCGTTCGCGCGCGACCCCGGAGGCTGCTTTCCCCGACAACTCCGATGCCATCGGCGAGTTGACTCGCGATCTTTCCTACACCACCAGTCATAACGCGCTATCGGCTGCCGGTGTGGCTTTTTCGGTTCGGCAACTGGCGGAGAAGCTGCAATCGCAGCTCACGGCGGCGGCCCGGATCGTCAGCAATGCGGAGGTCATGATCACCACCGAACACGCCGCCTCGACGCTCAGTCGCCAGGCGTTGACTGCCGCCAGCGAGGCTCATCAAAGTGGCGCGGTCGGGCGTATGGAACTGATCGAGTCCATTGCGCGCATGCATCAGCTCAGCCAGCGCGCCAGCAACAGCCGCGAACTGATCGAAGCCTTGAGCCTGCGCAGCGATGATATCCAGCGCGTGACCCTGGTGATTCAGTCCATCGCCAGCCAGACCAATCTGTTGGCGTTGAACGCCGCCATTGAAGCGGCGCGGGCGGGGGAGCACGGTCGCGGGTTTGCCGTGGTGGCCGACGAGGTTCGTGGGCTTGCCGCGCGCACGGCGGCCGCCACGGGTGAGGTCGGCGAGATGGTGGCCGATATCCAGCAACGCACGGCGCAGGTGGTGGAGCAGATCCGCCAACTGTCCAGCGACCTCGACACCGGCGTCGGGCAGGTCGAACGGACGGGGCAGCACCTGGAGAACATTGCCCGTCTGGCGGCCAGTGTCGAGTCCCAGGTCGGAGAAATCGCCCAAGGGGCAGACACCAACCGTGAGCAACTCGACAGCCTGTTTCACGCCATCGAACAGATGCGCAGCGACCTGGCGGTCAGTGACCAGCAGACTCAACGTCTGGCCCATGCGGCGGTGCAAATGGAAGGGCAAGCCGAAACCATCAGCGAGCGACTTGCCGAGGTGGGGCTGGATGACTATCACCAGCGGATCTATGACCTGGCCCGGGAAGGCGCGAGCCAGATCGCAGCGCGTTTCGAGGCGGATATCGACGCCGGTCGAATCAGTCTCGACGACTTGTTCGACCGCGATTACCAAGTCATCCCCAATACCAGCCCGGCCAAGTACCAGACGCGTTTCGACCGTTACACCGATCAGGTTTTGCCAACCATCCAGGAACCGTTGTTACCGCGTCACGAAGGATTGGTGTTCGCCATCGCCTGCACCCAGCAAGGTTATGTGCCGACCCACAACCATGCGTTCAGTCAGCCATTGACGGGCGACGCGCAGATCGATGCCTTGCAGAACCGGACCAAGCGCAAGTTCGCCGACCGCACCGGGATCCGCTGTGGCAGTCATCAGAAGGCCGTGCTGCTGCAAACCTATACCCGCGACACCGGAGAGTTGATGCACGATCTCTCGGTGCCAATCATGCTCAAGGGCCGGCATTGGGGCGGTTTGCGCCTGGGCTACAAACCGGAAAAGCCGCGCTAGAAACACCGGCTGCCGGGCGACTGTTACACATTTTGCAATTAACCTGTGCAGGGTTTTGCTGTTTCCTCGGCGAAAGACTAATTAACATACCTATTAATTAGGTTGCTAATTAAGTTCGAGAGGTCAGCATGCAAGGCAAAGTTGATGTCGCGGTAATGATCGGCAGCGGTGTACCTGCCAATTTACGCTCCATGGGGCGCAAGGTGTGCTGGGTGGTATTGCTCAATGGCGAGCGCCGGGGCACGGCGTTCTCCAGTCGCGACGAAGCGGAGGAGTGCAGGGCTGCCTGGTTGGCGCAATTGAACGCCGAAAGAGCTGGCAGCCTGCATTGAGGTTGTCAGTGCGTCTGGTGCATGCGCAGGTTCAGGTCGTCGACCACCCGCGCCCAGTCGGCGTCTTCGCGTAATTGTTCTTTGAGGAAGCCGGCCTGTTGCGGTGACCAGAACTCGGCGTCGATGAGTTTCTTGTCGCCAGGCAGGGAATGGCCGGCAATGAAGTCGTCGATCGCTTTCTGGCTGGAGTCCAGGCCGAGCTGGTCGAACAGGCCTTTCAAGTCGTGTGTCGGTGATTCCATCTTCATCTCCTTGCTGGTCGTCGGTCAGGTCGAGGGGCAATGCGCGGTACCCTGGCTTCGAGGGCGCCGCACGGGTGGAGTTCGATCACGATGTTCAAACGCAACAGTGAGCATAGACCGCCAACCCGACAATCAGGCTTTCAATGCCCCCGCATCGACTGCCGCCTTCAGTTCCCTGGCCGATTCCTGGGCCGCAATGGCGGCGACATCCGGGGTTTTGAACCAGCGATCCTTTTCGACCTGGTGATACGTCACGGTCTTTAGCGGTGGTTTGGCGCGCATGACAATCACGGCCTGGAATTCACCGTCGATTTCTCTGGCTTCACCCCGGATAAAAAACTCGCCGATATCAAATTCCGTCACGTTGCAGACTTCCCCTGGAAATACATTGTTGTTGTCAACGTAACCCGATTTTTCCGGATCCGTTTTATTGGGCAGGCAGTATGGCAGTAGTTGCCCGTCGACGGCTGAGATAAGTCGACGGGCAGACCAAACGTCTATGGCAAGGAGCTCGGTGGGCATGTCAACTGTGTGACTCCAGAAACCGGGCGAGGGCGCAGGCTTCGTTATGATTGGCTCGGAAACCTCTTACGTAGCCTGTAGAAATTTCCTTGATATGAAAGAAGGCAATGCCCGCCATCACCACCTGAAATCGCGGGCGGGTCGGGACATCGGGAAGCGGTTCGTGGTGGCGGAACCCTGGCGAAGGCGAGATCGGTGCGGTTTCTGAGTCAGATACCAAGGCATAGGCAAAGTGTGTCAACGTGCACATATGAAGTCCTTTTCATTGTTTTATCGACGTATGTACGTCGTTTTGGCTAGTCTCCAAGAGCATCGCTGCTCTAGAATCACCTTCACTGGAGGGTGAATGATGTTTATCTAAAGCAATTTTTTACGCACGATATGTAGGAAAAGATTTTTTCTTGATGAGATTTTTCCCCGAAGTTGATAGTCCATAATTTTCTGGCAGCAGGAAGGGTGTTTTCCTTCAGCCTGTGACGAACGCCAGTCAGGACGACACGAGTGACGTTTCAGTAGTCTTCTCAAGCTTCGTGATGAATGAGTGCACTGCTCATTCAGGACATCAATCCGGGTTCTTTGGCTACACCTTCGGCATTGCCGCTTTTTTGGCTGTGCGTTTATTTTTCGCGCACGACACCATTTTTCAGATGTGGGGATGTTTCCTTGGCAGTAAGTAATCTCGATATGCATGCTTTGTTCGTGCTGGGTGATTTGCGCGCAAAGCTGGTCAAGCAGTTTCAGTCACGTTTCGTTTACATCACCGAACAGAACGCTGAAGGCATTTACATTGCCGAAATCGACACCGAATCAGCCCTGGTGGTGGACGACAAACCCGGACTCAAACTCAAGGTCGGCGATCATTTCAGCGCGTCCGTGTTGCCCAGTCGCGAAGGCGGCAAGCTGGACATCAGGTTCCGCGACATCAAGCTGACGGTTTACGGAATTGGTGATTATGCCTTCGTGACCTCGGCCGACGGTCAGGGGATTGTGTTCAAGGAGGGGCACAGCGTGGTGATGGTGTTTGCCGCTCATCAACAGTTGCAGGAAGGCCTGACCAAGACCCTGAAAGCCGTGACCGCCAAAGCGGCCAAGTGGCGCAAGGGCGAACTGGTGACCTTCAAGGCCAGCGAGTGATGACCCTGACCCGCGCCGATTTCCACGAGCAGAACCTGGCCAGCGCTCAAGACGACGCGCGGCGGCTGTTCGGGCAGAAGACCATTCTGCAAGGAGCCTGGCTGAATTGGGTGGCGTCACAGCTTTACCAACTGCAACCGGCGGAATACGCCAGCATGGTCAGGCGAGAGTTGATGCGTTTGCAGGAAACTTGCGAAAACTGATCCACGCACCTCGAAAGCAGGAACCTCTACTACAGTCAATGAACTGAGTATTCAGAGGCTTCGCGGTCTGCTGCCAGGCCATCCTGCTATTGCTGTGAACAGCACGAGGTGCAAAAGCATGAACGGATT
This sequence comes from Pseudomonas sp. GM55, assembly GCF_000282395.1. NCBI lineage: Bacteria > Pseudomonadati > Pseudomonadota > Gammaproteobacteria > Pseudomonadales > Pseudomonadaceae > Pseudomonas > Pseudomonas sp. GM55. The sequence goes on from NZ_AKJJ01000086.1 coordinate 8,533, forward strand.
TCGACGGTTGCTGGCTGTTGTCCTGGCCACTTTCGGTTTGCTGGCGACACCGGCCCCGGCGTTGGCCGCCCAGGCACCAATTCACTTCGCCGACCTGAACTGGGAAAGTGGCAGCCTGATTACCGATGTCCTGCGCATCATTGTCGAGAAGGGCTACGGGCTGCCGACCGATACCTTGCCGGGCACCACCATCACCCTGGAAACCGCGCTGGCCAACAATGACATCCAGGTCATCGGCGAAGAGTGGGCCGGGCGCAGCCCGGTCTGGGTCAAGGCGGAAGCCGAAGGCAAAGTCGTCAGCCTCGGCGACACGGTCAAGGGCGCTACCGAAGGCTGGTGGGTGCCGGAATATGTAATCAAGGGCGACCCGGTCAAGGGCATCAAGCCGCTGGCGCCGGACCTGCGCAGCGTCAGCGACCTGCCGCGTTACAAAGACGTGTTCAAGGACCCGGAAGCCCCGAGCAAGGGGCGTTTCCTCAACAGCCCTATCGGTTGGACCTCGGAAGTGGTCAACAAGCAGAAGCTCAAGGCGTATGGGCTGGACGACAGCTACGTGAATTTCCGCAGCGGTTCGGGCGCGGCACTGGATGCAGAGATCAGTTCGTCAATCCATCGTGGCAAGCCGGTGCTGTTTTACTACTGGTCGCCCACGCCGTTGCTCGGCCGGTTCAAGCTGATTCAACTCGAGGAGCCACCGTTCGACGCCGAAGCCTGGAAGACCTTGACCGACGCCGACAACCCCAATCCGCAACCGACCCGTTCCCTGGCCTCCAAGCTGTCGATCGGTGTGTCCACCCCCTTTCAGAAACAATACCCGCAAATTGTCGAGTTCTTCGCCAAGGTCGACTTTCCGATCGCCCCCCTGAACAAAGCGCTGGCCGAAATGAGTGAGAAACATACACCGCCGCGTCAGGCTGCGCAGGCGTTCATGAAGGCTCATCCGGACGTCTGGCGGGCCTGGCTGCCCAAGGATGTGGCGGATAAAGTCGCCGCCGGAATGTGAGCGGCCGCAGGTATGAACTTTTGGTCTTGCACTTGCCCGCGCATTACAGCAAAAGCCGGCTAGCCTGTTCTGTTCATATCCCTTTCAAGGATCTCTGAACCATGACCTTGTTGTTGGCTCAATGGCTGGTGACGATCTTCGCAGTGATCGGTCTGGTGCATGTGTATTGGGCGTTGGGTGGTGAGTGGGCGGCGGTGGCGGCGGTCCCGCAAGTACCGCAGGAGGGCAGCGCACAACTGCGGCCGGCGTTCAAGCCGCGAGGCTGGATCACGCTGGTGGTGGCTGCGATGTTGCTGTCGATTGCCGTGCTGGTGTGCTGGCGGGTGGGTTGGTGGCTGCCACCGTTGCATCACTGGTCGTTGCAGTGGGTGATCAGCGCGATTGCGATTTTGCTGTTTGCCCGGGCCATTGGCGATTCGGAGCTGGTGGGTTTTTTCAAAGAGGTCAAAGGCTCGAAATTTGCCCGGCTGGACACCTGGGTTTACTCGCCGTTGTGTGTGGTGTTGGGGGCCGGGTTGTTGGCGGTGGCATGGATTTGAGGCTGGCCGGTCCAGGCACTAAAAACCCTTGGTCTAACTGCCGCTCTCGGTCCGACGGCTGCTCACCTCGGCCGGCACATCATCCCCGGCCATGCGTTTGCGAAACAGTGCCGCCCGGGCCAGCAGCAAGGTGGTCACCGGTACGGTAATCGCCAGCAGGATCGGGATCAGCCAGGCGTGCAATACCGGCGCGGACTTGAGCGCCGAAAAGTAGATGATCGAAGCCAGTGCCACGCACCAGGCTCCGAGCGTCGAGGCCAGGGCGGGTGGGTGCATGCGCTGGAAATAATCCTTCATGCGCAGCAGGCCCGTGGCGCCGATCAACGCAAACAGACTGCCGAGCACCAGCAGGATCGCCACCGGGATTTCCACCCACATCGACAATGGTGGATTCATTCGATCACCTCACCACGCAGCAGGAATTTCGCCAGGGCGAACGAGCCGACGAAACCGAACAGTGCTATCAGCAACGCCGCCTCGAAGTACGTGTCACTGGCATAACGAATACCCAGCGCCAGCATCATCAGCATCGCGACGATGTACAGGTAGTCCAGCGCCAGAACCCGGTCCTGGGCCGACGGCCCCTTGAACAGGCGGATCAGCGTCAGGATCATCGCCAGGGAAAAGAAGAACAGGCTCAGCAGGATCGCGTTCGACAGCAACGGGCTCATTCGAAGATCTCCATCAGCGGGCGTTCGTAGGTCGCCTTGAAGTGCTGGATGAACAGCGCCTCATCGTCCAGGTCGAAGACGTGCAACAGCAAAATGCTGCGGTCCAGCGCCAGCTCCGACCAGACCGTGCCGGGCACCACCGTGGTGATCATCGACAGTGCGGCCAGGCCGTTGGCATCGCGCAGGTCCAGCGGCACCTTGATGAATCGCGAGCGGGGCGGGCGGCGACCCGCATTGAGCACGCTCCAGGCTACGGCGAGGTTGGACACCAGCACATCACGCCCGACCAGCAGAACCAGGCGCAGGATCACCCCTGGACGACGGATGCGTACCGGCAGCGGACGCAGCCGGCGCATCATCAGCGGCGCACAAAACCCCAGCGCCGCACCCAGCAGCAGATTGCCGGGGCTTGTCGACAGGTTCAGCAACAGCCACAGCAGCCACAAGGCCAGCGACAGCAACGGTGCAGGAAACAGACGCTTCATGGCTGCACCTCCTGCGGGGTCGCCTTGGCCGTCGGGTTCGGTACGACGCGAGTATCGAGCACGGCCATCACGTATTGCTGCGGGTTGTACAAAGTATCGGCGGCGGCCTGGGTGTAGCGCAGCAGCGGATCTGCCTTGAAGGTCAGCACAATACTCAAGCCCAGCAGCACGAAGATCGGCACGCACTCGAAGCGTCGCAGCAGGGGCGACGGTCGTTCCGCCGGAGTCCAGAAACGCTGGACGCCCAAACGCGAGAACGCGATCAGCGACGCCAGCCCCGACAAAATCAACAACACCAACAGGCCCCACGCGGCGCTGGAAATCGGTGCATCACCGCTGTTGCCCAGACCCAGCGGATTGAGCAGGGCACCGATCAACCCGAGTTTGCCGATAAACCCGGAGAGCGGCGGCATGCCGATGATCAGCAAGGCGCAGGCGATGAAGCTCAGACCGAGAAACGCCATGGTCCAGGGAATCACTTGGCCGACCACGGCCTTCTGTTCGTCGTCGAGATTGGTGCCTTTGGGCGGATGCAGGGATTCCAGCGGGCGGGGCAGCAGTTCGGTTTCATCTTCGAGCAGGACTTCGTTGGCCGAGCGCGAGCGCTCGATCAGTTCGGCCAGCAGGAACAGTGCGCTCAACGCCAGGGTCGAGCTGAACAGGTAGAACAGCGCCGCGCCGACCAGGTTCGGCTGGGCGAAACCGATGGTCGACAACAGAATGCCCGCCGACACCAGAATGCTCAGGCTGGCCATGCGCTCCAGGCGCTGCGCGGCGAGGATTGCAATGGCGGCGCAGACGATGGTCGCCATGCCGCCGTAGATCAGCCACTCACCACCAAAGAACGCCGATGCCCCTGCCTGGGCGGAGAACAGCAATGTCCACAGGCGCAGCAAGGTGTAGACGCCCACCTTGGTCATGATCGCGAACATCGCCGCCACCGGCGCGCTGGCCGAGGAATAGGCTGGCACCAGCCAGAAGTTCAGTGGCCACATGCCGGCCTTGGCCAGAAACGCGATGGCCAGTATCCCGGCGCCGGCGTGCAGCAAGCCCCGATCGGCTGCGGACACCAGCGGGATTTTTACCGCCAGGTCGGCCATGTTCAGCGTGCCGGTGACGCCATAGATCAGCGCCGCGCCAATCAGGAACAGCGACGAGGCCAACAGGTTGATCGAGATGTAATGCAGCCCCGACGACACCCGCGCCCGGCCCGAGCCGTGGAGCATCAACCCGTAGGACGCGGCCAGCAACACCTCGAAAAACACGAACAGGTTGAACAGGTCAGCGGTGAGGAACGCGCCATAAAGGCCCATCAACTGGATCTGGAACAGCGCGTGAAAACTCGAACCGGCGCTGTCCCAGCGGGCCATGGCGAACAGCAGGGCACTGACGCCGATGATCCCGGTCAGCACCAGCATCAGCGCCGACAGGCGATCGACCACCAGCACCAGGCCGAACGGCACTTGCCAGTTGCTCGGCAGGTACACGCCGATGGAGCCGGGCACACCGGTGGTTTGTGTCCATTGCAACAACGCCACGGCAATGCCCAGTCCGAGCAAGCTGGAGAACAGGTTGATCTTCGCCTTGAGCGGCCGGTGCTTCTCACCGAGCATCAGCATGATCGCGGCGGTCAGCAGCGGCAGCAGAATGGGCGCGACGATCAGGTGGGTCATCGCCATCATTCCCTGGGCTCCCGGCCATCCACATGGTCGGTGCCGGTCAGGCCCCGGGAAGCCAGCAGCACCACCAGAAACAGCGCGGTCATGGCGAAGCTGATGACGATCGCCGTCAGCACCAGTGCCTGCGGCAACGGGTCGGTGTAATGCAACAGGTCCTGAGGTATGCCGTCCTTGATGATCGGTTCCTTGCCGATGAACAGGCTGCCCATGCTGAAAATGAACAGGTTGACCCCGTAGGACAACAGGCACAGGCCCATGACCACCTGGAACGTCCGTGGGCGCAGGATCAGCCAGACGCCGGACGCGGCCAGTACGCCGATGGCGATTGCGATGACTTCTTCCATCAGACGGCTCCCTTGGCGGTAACGGATTTGGGCTGGGCAGCGGTTTTGTGACCCCGCACCGATTGGTGGGCGAGGGCCGTGAGGATCAACAGGGTCGAGCCGACCACCACGCCGTACACACCGATGTCGAAGAACAGCGCGCTGGCCAGGTGAATGTCACCCAGCAGCGGCAATGAGACGTGCCAGGTGTGGGTGGTCAGGAACGGATAGCCGACCACCATGGCACCCAGGCCGGTGGCCGTGGCAAACAGCAGCCCGGTGCCCATCCAGCGCAGCGGCCGCAGGCTCATTTGCGCCTCGACCCACTGCGTGCCGGCGACCATGTATTGCAGGATGAACGCCACCGACATCACCAGCCCGGCGACAAAGCCGCCACCCGGTTGATTGTGCCCACGCATGAACAGGTAGAACGACACCACCAGCGCTACCGGCAACAGCAGGCGCACCAGCACCGCCGGCACCATCATGAAGCCGAGCGCGGTGTCGCTGGCGTGACGCGGGTTGACCAGGTCGGTGACCACATCCGGTGCGAGCAAGCGTTGCTGGGCCGGCAGTTGCAGGCTTTCCTTCGGCGGACGGAAGCGGCGCAGCAGGGCGTACACGGTCAGGGCCACGGCCACCAGCACGGTGATTTCACCGAGGGTATCGAAACCACGGAAGTCCACCAGCATCACGTTGACCACGTTGCTGCCGCCGCCTTCGGGCAAGGCGCGACTCAGGTAGAAGGAGGAAATGTCGTTGGGGGTCTGGCGCGTCAGCATGGCGTAGGCCAGCAACGCCATGCCGACACCGACGGAAGCCGACAGCAGCAAGTCGCGGATACGCCGCACCCGCGCCCGGCGCAAGCTGCCTGGTAGCGGCGAGACTTCTTCGATCCGTCGTGGCAGCCAGCGCAGGCCCAGCAGGATCAGCACCGTGGTCACCACTTCGACCGCCAGTTGGGTCAGGGCCAGGTCCGGCGCCGAAAACCAGACGAAGGTGACGCAGGTCATCAGACCGCAGACGCTGACCATGGTCAGGGCTGCGAGCCGGTGATACTTGGCCTGGTAGGCCGCGCCAAGGGCACAGGCAATGGCCAGCAACCACAGGGTAACGAAGACGATCGAGCCAGGGATTTTCGGCCGGTCACCCCAGTGCAGGCTGCTGTGCAGCATGGGAATCAACCCGGCCAGCACGGCGGCGAGCACCACCAGGAACAACTGCATCTGCAGGCGCCGGGTGCCAATCCGGGGCTCCAGGCGACGGGCCAGGCGCATGACGGCGACCAGTGCGTATTCGAACAGGTGCTTGCCATCCAGGCGACCGATCACGGGCGGACGGTTGAAGCGTCCGCGCTTGAATTGATTGCGCAGCAGCAGATAGAGCACAGTGCCGCAGGACAACGCGATCAGGCTCATGATCATCGGCGCGTTCAGGCCATGCCAGATAGCCAGGCTGTATTCGGGCAGCGTGCCGCCGACCACCGGTTGCGCCGCCGCCGCGAGCAGCGGGCCGACCACCTGGGCCGGGAAGATCCCCACCAGCAGGCAGGTGAACACCAGCAGCTCGACTGGCGCACGCATCCAGCGCGGTGGCTCGTGGGGCGTGTGCGGCAGGTCGGTCGCGGGCGGACCGTAGAACACATCCACGGTGAAACGCAGGGAATAGGCCACGCTGAAGGTACCGGCAATCGTTGCCACGATCGGCAAGCTCAATTCGACCCAGCGCGTGGCATTGATGAACACGGTTTCGGCGAAGAACATTTCCTTGGACAGGAAACCGTTGAGCAACGGTACCCCGGCCATCGAGGCGCTGGCGACCATGGCCAGAGTGGCGGTAAACGGCATCAGCTTGTACAGGCCACTGAGCTTGCGGATGTCGCGGGTGCCACTTTCGTGGTCGATGATCCCGGCGGCCATGAACAGCGAGGCCTTGAACGTCGCATGGTTGAGGATGTGGAACACCGCGGCCACGGCGGCCAGTGGGCTGTTCAAACCGAGCAGGAGTGTGATCAGGCCGAGGTGGCTGATGGTCGAGTAGGCCAGCAGCCCTTTGAGGTCGTTCTGGAACATCGCGCAATACGCCCCGAGCAACAGGGTGCAGGCACCGGCGCCGCTGACGATGTAGAACCATTCTTCACTGCCCGACAGCGAAGGCCATAGCCGCGCGAGCAGAAACACCCCAGCCTTGACCATGGTCGCCGAGTGCAGGTACGCCGACACGGGGGTCGGCGCGGCCATGGCGTGGGGCAGCCAGAAATGAAAGGGAAATTGCGCGCTTTTGCTCAGGGCGCCGATCAGGATCAGGGGCAGCAGAATCGGATAGAGGGTGTGGGCGCGAATCAGATCGCCGGCGGCCAGGACCTTGTCCAGGTCGTAGCTGCCGACCACATGGCCAAGCAGCATGACCCCCGCCAGCAGGCACAAACCGCCCGCGCCGGTCACCATCAGCGCCATGTAGGCGCCGCGCCGGGCATCGGCGCGATGGTGCCAGTAGCCAATCAACAGGAACGAGAAGAGGCTGGTCAGCTCCCAGAAAAACACGATCTGGATCAGGTTGCCGGAGATCACCAGCCCGAGCATGGCGCCCATGAAGGCCAGGAAAAACGCGAAGAATCGTGGTACCGGATCGTTCGGCGACATGTAGTAGCGGGCGTACAGCGAAACCAGGGTGCCAATGCCCAGCACGAGCATGGAGAACAGCCAGGCGAAACCGTCCATGCGCAGGACGAAGTTCAGGCCCAGGCTGGGCAGCCAGGTAAACTCTTCGCGAATGACGCCACCATGGGCGATCTGCGGGTACAGAAACGCGACCTGAAGGGTGCCGACAAGGGCGATCAGGCCGGCCAACAGGGATTCGGCGTTTCGTGCATTGTGCGGCAACACGGCCGCCAAACAGCTGCCAATGAAAGGCAGAAGCAGTAGAACTATCAGGGACATAGGCTTCTAATCTGCGGAAGTTTGTGAAGCATCATACGTGCCAGCTCCCGGATCACCAAACGCCAAGCTGTCGCAGAATCCTACACGGTAGCCGGAAAAGCCCTGATTCACATTGTTTCAGAGGGTATGACTTCAACTGGGTGGGGTCCCCTTCGCGAGCAGGCTCCTGCAGGTTGTCTTGTGCAGGGTTTAGCGGAAGAACTCCCCTGGTGTTTCGCCGAACTGCTGGCGGAAGGCAGCGATGAATGCCGACGTCGAGTCATAGCCACAGGCCAATGCGACGTCGGTCACTCGTTCGCCCTGTTCCAGTGGCGTCAGGGCGCCGAGCAGGCGCAAGCGCTGTCGCCAGGCGCGAAAGGTCAGGCCGGTGTCGCGCAGGAACAGGCGACTGAGGGTTTTCTCGGTGACGCCGAATTTGTCGCTCCAGTGACTGAGCGTGGTCTGTTGCTCCGGGTGCGACTCCAGGCTTTGCGCGATCTGCCGCAATCGGCTGTCCTGGGGCAGCGGCAGCATCAAGTCGATCTGTGGCGCTTCAGCCAGCTGATCCAGTATCACCTGGGCCAATCGACCGTGGGGGCCGTTCTGATCGTATTCCACCGGAATCTGGCTGAAGGCACGGATCAGCTCGCGCAACAAATCGCTGACCCCCAGCACGTGACAGCCCGGCGGCGCCCACGTCGAGACGCTGCAATCGATGTACAGGCTGCGCATTTCCGTGCGCGGTGAACTGAACACCTGGTGCGGCATGCCCGCCGGAATCCACACCGCACGTTCCGGCGGGGCCACGAAACGCCCGGCGCCGGTCTGTATTTCGAGCACGCCCTGAATGGCATAGGACAGCTGCACCCACGGATGGCTGTGACGCCGGGTCAGTGCGCGATTGGGCAGCGATTCGGTACGGCCGTAGAGTGGCCGTGGCAGGCTGGACAGCCCGGGAATACTGCGCCGGATACTTTTGTCATGTCCTTTAGGCGGCATCTGCTGGCTCATCGGCGTTAGTCGGTAATTCCCAAGCACGTTAGAGTCGCTTTCACGTACTGGCAACCCCCGGATGATCAAGCCCATGACTCGCCCCCGTTTGTTACCCGACAACTTCACCCTGACCCTGATCGGCGTGGTGACGCTCGCCAGCCTGCTGCCCGCCAGCGGCCAGGTCGCGGTCGGTTTTGGCTGGTTGACCAACATCGCCATCGCGCTGTTGTTTTTCCTGCATGGCGCCAAGCTGTCCCGCGAGTCGATCATTGCCGGTGCCGGGCACTGGCGCCTGCATCTGCTGGTGTTCAGCCTGACTTTCGTGCTGTTTCCCTTGCTCGGTCTGGCGCTCAAGCCGCTGTTGTCGCCGCTGATTGGCAATGACCTGTACATGGGCATGCTTTACCTCTGCGCGCTGCCCGCCACGGTGCAGTCGGCGATTGCCTTTACTTCGCTGGCGCGGGGCAACATCCCGGCGGCGATTTGCAGCGCGGCGGCGTCCAGCCTGTTCGGGATTTTTCTCACGCCGTTGCTGGTGACCTTGCTGCTGAATGTGCACGGCGAAGGCTCCTCGACCCTCGACGCCATCCTCAAGATCAGCGTGCAGTTGCTGCTGCCGTTCATTGCCGGGCAAATTGCGAGGCGCTGGATCGGCAACTGGGTGGCGCGCAACAAGAGCTGGTTGAAGTTCGTCGATCAGGGCTCGATTCTGCTGGTGGTCTACGGCGCATTCAGCGAGGCGGTGATCGAGGGCCTCTGGCATCAGATTCCGTTGCTGGATCTGCTCGGGCTGGTGGTGGCGTGCTGCGTGGTCCTGGGGTTGGTGCTGATGGCCTCGACCGTATTGGGCAAGGCATTCGGCTTCAATCAGGAAGACCGCATCACCATTCTCTTCTGCGGTTCGAAGAAAAGCCTGGCAACCGGTGTGCCGATGGCGCAGGTGTTGTTTGCCGGTAGCACCATTGGCGTGCTGATCCTGCCGTTGATGCTGTTCCACCAGATTCAACTGATGGTCTGTGCGGTGCTGGCGCAGCGTTTTGCCAATCGGCCGGAGTCGATCCCGGAACTGATGGCCCAGGTCGATCCCTGATGATTCGGGACTGGAGCCCGTGTTGCTCCAGTCCCGTTTTTTTTGGGGTTCTTCACGCAATCCCGTGAAACTGTAGGAGCCGGCTTGCTGGCGATGGACTCAAGTGCGCCGCGTTTATCCGGTTTACACGCGTTATCGTTAACGACCATCGCTGGCAAGCCAGCTCCTACATTACCGCTGGTCAGCCGCCAATGGCGGAGTACGTGGCGGGATCATGCGTTTGTTCCCGGTCGACTCGAACGCCGACGCCAGGTGCAGCAAATTGGAGTCGTCATAGGCGCGACCGGCAAAGGTCAGGCCGACCGGCATGCCGATGTCCGGCATCACACCCATCGGCACGGTGACCGTTGGCACGCCGAGGTGACGGATGGCGAGGTTGCCGTTGGCGACCCAGACGCCGTTGCTCCAGGCGATATCCGCCGATTGCGGATCGACATCGGCATTCGCTGGTCCCACATCGGCGACCGTCGGGAACAGCACCGCGTCGAGGCCCAGGCGATCCATCCAGTCTTCCAGATCGATCTTGCGGGTCTTTTCCAGTCCGCGCAGGCCGTCCGGCACCGTGCTGATCTGGTCCCACGGTGTGATGCCGCGTTCGGCCATGCGCACGTATTCGTCCATGCCAGCGGCAAGGTCGCCCTCGCGGTTGGGCAGGGTGCCCGGGTCGTGAGGGAAGATCTGCGGGCCGTCGACATCGACCAGACGGTTCAGTTTGGGATCGCCGTTCGCTTGCAGGAAATCATCGAACGCCCAGGCAGTCAGGTCCCACAGTTCATGGTGCAGAAATTCCTTGGAGACGATGCCGCGATTGAACACGGTCGGCGCGCCTGGGCGATCGCCTTCGCAATTGGAAACCAGCGGGAAGTCGACTTCGAGCACTTCGGCACCCGCGGCCTCGAGGGCCTTGCGCGCCTGTTCCCAGAGCCCGATCACCGAAGGACGGGTGTTGATGCGCTGGCCGGTCGGCCCACCGATGCCCGGCGCTTCGGAGGTGCCCGCCTCAGGATCGGCGTTGATGTACATGCGCGGAATGCCGAACTTCTTGCCTTTGAGCGCTTCGCTGTTCGCAGCCAGCGCGGCATAGGATTCAGGGCGTACCTCAGACGATTTCGGAATTGGCACCCAAGGCTGCAAGCGCCACAGGTCGCCGCGGGTGTCCGGATCATCGGCCACCACCACGTCGAGCACTTCGAGCAGGTCGGCCATGGTCCGGGCAAACGGCACGACCACGTCCATGGTCGGGGTCAATGGCCAGTTGCCGCGTACCGAGATCACCCCGCGTGAAGGGGTGTAGGCGCACAAACCATTGTTCGAGGCCGGGCCACGGCCGCTCGACCAGGTTTCTTCCGCCAGGCCGAAGGCCGAGAAACTGGCCGCGGTCGCCGTGCCGGCACCGTTCGAGGAGCCTGAGGCGAAAGGGGCGGTGAGGTAGTCGGCGTTGTACGGGCTCTCGGCGCGGCCGTAGACACCGCGCTGCATCCCGCCGTTGGCCATCGGCGGCATGTTGGTCTTGCCCAGGCAGATCGCCCCGGCGGCGCGCAGGCGTTCGATGGTGAATGCATCGCGATAGGCGACCAGGTCCTTGAAGGCCGGGCTGCCGGAAGCGGCAGTCAGCCCCTTGACCAGATAACTGTCCTTGGCGGTGTAGGGGATGCCGTCCAGAGGTCCCAGTACCTGGCCCTTGGCGCGGCGGGCGTCGGAGGCCCGGGCCTCGGCGAGCGCTTCGGGGTTGCGCACCACGACCGCGTTCAGGGCAGTGGGTGTTTCGGGGCCGTCATAGGCGTCGATCCGCGCAAGATAAGCCTGGACCAGCTCAACCGAGGTGGTTTGGCCGGATTCGAGCGCTGCGCGCAACTGGGCAATGGAAACTTCGGTGACTTCGATCATGCTGCCACCGCCATTTGCAGGTGGAGGGTCCCAAGCACTTCACTTTTCTCGAAATGGACATTCATATCGTTATTCTCGTTGCACTGTGTGGCACGACAGGGTCGGGTGTTAAAAATACTGAGCACTATTTAGCATTAAACCGGGATTTTAGGAATCCGTTGTCCAATTTATCTTACAGGTGACAGAAAAAAGGTTCTTCACTCATTCCCGGGAAACACCGATAACGCAATACCTGTAGGAGCCGGCTTGCCGGCGATGGACTCAAATGCGCCGCGTTTATCCGGTTTACAGCGTTATCGTTAACGACCATCGCTGG
>NZ_AKJJ01000087.1:0-25694 GCF_000282395.1 Pseudomonas sp. GM55
GTAGGTGCAGCGAAGCCAACCGGAGGGCAATGCCCCCGGATGAATGCCGGAGCGAAGGAACCCCGAGCCTTGGCGAGGGGCCGTACGTTCGGGGCGAGACCTTTGGTTCCTTTGGGGCGTTTGCCAAAGGGACTCGCCGTAAGGGCGAAACCATAAGCCGCCGTTACCGCAGCAATGGATATACACACCATCAAAAAATCCGGTCGATTATCGCCCAACAAAAATGCCCCGATCTCTCGACCGGGGCATTGGATGTCAGTGCAACTTATATATAAAGCTTAGAAGCCTTAGTGCGAAACCGCCCCACTCGCCCCCAACCCCGTCTGCGAGCGAACAAACTGCGGGAAGAACAACGCCCGCTCATTGTCAGCCGCCGTGGACTTGTCGGTAACCGAGAAGAACCAGATCCCGACAAAAGCAATCATCATCGAGAACAACGCCGGGTACTCATACGGGAAGATGGCCTTCTCGTGATGCAGGATCTGCACCCAGATGGTTGGCCCAAGGATCATCAAGCCGACAGCGCTCACCAACCCCATCCAGCCGCCGATCATCGCACCGCGAGTGGTCAGCTTTTTCCAGTACATCGAAAGCAGCAGCACCGGGAAGTTGCAGCTCGCCGCGATGGAGAACGCCAGGCCCACCATGAACGCGATGTTCTGGCTTTCGAACAGAATACCCAGAACGATGGCCAGCACACCCAGGGCAACGGTGGTGATCTTCGAAATACGAATCTCGTCCTTCTCGTTGGCCTTGCCCTTCTTGATCACGCTGGCATACAGGTCGTGGGACACCGCCGAAGCACCGGCCAGGGTCAGGCCGGCAACGACCGCCAGAATGGTCGCGAACGCCACTGCCGAGATGAAGCCCAGGAAAATGCTGCCACCGACCGCGTTAGCCAGGTGCACCGCCGCCATGTTGTTACCACCGAGCAACGCGCCGGCCGCATCTTTGAAGGCCGGGTTGGTGCTGACCAGCAGGATCGCGCCGAAACCGATGATGAAGGTCAGGATGTAGAAGTAACCAATGAAGCCGGTTGCGTACAGCACGCTCTTGCGAGCTTCCTTCGCATCACTCACGGTGAAGAAGCGCATCAGGATATGCGGCAGACCCGCGGTACCGAACATCAGTGCCAGGCCGAGGGAGAACGCCGAAACCGGATCCTTCACCAGACCGCCCGGGCTCATGATCGCCTCACCTTTAGGGTGAACCTTGATCGCCTCGGAAAACAGGATGTTGAAGTCGAAGTTGACGTGCTTCATCACCATCAGCGCCATGAAGGAAGCGCCGGACAGCAGCAGGACAGCCTTGATGATTTGCACCCAGGTGGTCGCCAGCATGCCGCCGAACAACACGTAAAGGCACATCAGCACCCCCACCAGGATCACCGCAACGTGATAGTCGAGGCCGAACAGCAGCTGGATCAGCTTGCCGGCACCGACCATCTGGGCGATCAGGTAGAACGCCACTACCACCAGCGAACCGCAGGCGGACAGTGTGCGGATCTGGGTTTGCCCGAGACGGTAGGACGCCACGTCGGCAAAGGTGTACTTGCCCAGGTTGCGCAGGCGCTCGGCGATCAGGAACAGAATGATCGGCCAGCCCACCAGGAAGCCGATCGAATAGATCAACCCGTCATAGCCGGAAGCGAACACCAATGCGGAAATCCCCAGGAACGAGGCGGCCGACATGTAGTCGCCGGCAATCGCCAGACCGTTCTGGAACCCGGTGATCTTGCCGCCCGCCGCATAGTAGTCGGCAGCCGACTTGTTACGCTTGGAGGCCCAGTAGGTAATGCACAGGGTTGCCCCCACGAACACAACGAACATCAGGATCGCGGCGACGTTGAGAGGCTGTTTATGCACTTCACCGGTCAGGGCGTCAGCCGCCCAGGCGCCCGGTGCAAAAGCTGCGATGCTCAATAGAGCCAGTAGACGCCGGATCATTGCTGAGCCTCCTTGAGAATCGCATTGTTCAGGTCGTCAAACTCGCCATTGGCACGTCGAACGTAGATACCGGTCAGGACGAAGGCCGAAACAATCAGCCCGACGCCAATCGGTATGCCCCAGGTAATCGAAGACTCGGGACTGATTTTCGTCCCCAGCACTTGCGGCCCGTAAGCAATTAAAAGGATGAATGCGGAGTAAAGCCCAAGCATGATCGCCGAAAGAATCCAGGCGAATCGTTCCCTCTTGCTAACCAGCTCCTTGAAGCGCGGGCTGTTTTGAATCGAGAGGTAAATGCTGTCGTTCATTGTTTTTATCCTCGCAGCACAGATTTAGTTGGAACGGTATCCACTCTATTCGGCTGCGGGCCAGGTTCCAGACGACCTTAGTCTTAGAACCCCATGACGGATTCGCCAATTGTAGGAGCGAGCTTGCTCGCGATGAATTTGAAGGCGCCGCACTTTTTCAGACAGCACGCGTTAACGTTCACGCCCATCGTCGGAACGCCGCCCGGAGCAAGCTCGCTCCTACAGAAAAGCAAAGGGCCGCTTGGCATAAGTTTGCCGAGCGACCCTGCAAGGTGCTGACCAGACGCGTCAGCTCAAATTATTTAGTCCAGGCAGCAACACGCTCAGGGTGTTTGGCAACCCAATCCTTCGCGGCGGCGTCAGGCTTGGCGCCGTCCTGAATCGCCAGCATGACCTGACCGATTTCGTCCTTGGATTCCCACTGGAAGTTCTTCAGGAACTTGGCCACTTCCGGCGCCTTGGCCTCCAGGCCTTTGCTGCCGATGCTGTTCACGGTTTCAGCCGCGCCGTACACACCTTTCGGGTCTTCGAGGAAGCGCAGTTTCCACTTGGCGAACATCCAGTGCGGCACCCAACCAGTCACGGCGATGGATTCGTTTTTCTTCTCGGCACGGGTCAGCTCGGCGATCATGCCGGCACCGGAACTGGCTTTGTTTTGATACCCGGTCAAGTCATAGTCCTTGATGGCCTGATCGGTCTTGATCATCACACCTGAACCTGCGTCGATGCCGACGATGCGTTTCTTGAAGCTGTCGTCGGTTTTCAGATCCTCGATGGACTTGGCCTTAACGTACTCCGGCACGATCAGGCCGATTTTCGCGTCCTTGAAGTTCGGGCCGTAATCGACGACCTGATCCTTGTTCTTCGCCCAGTATTCGCCGTGGGTCACCGGCAGCCAGGCCGACAGCATGGCGTCGAGTTTGCCAGTAGCCACGCCCTGCCACATGATCCCGGTGGCGACCGCTTGCAGCTTCACGTCGTAACCGAGTTTCTGTCTGATCACTTCTGCGGCCACGTTGGTGGTGGCGACACTGTCCGACCAGCCGTCAACATAGCCTAAAGTCACTTCCTTACCGGCGGCACTGGCCACGGTAGCGCTGATCGCCAGCACCAAAGCGGCACCTGCGCCCAAGAGTCGTCGCATCTTCATCGTTACTTCCCCGAAAGTGCTGCGCTCGACGGATGCCGAGTCGCTTAAACGTATTGTTATGGTGCACAGCGCCCCCATCACGCCTACCGCAAACTCGTTCAAACATCAGCGGAGTACTGACGCCTTCGATAATCAACCTGACGCTCATCGCGACCTGCTCTGCCAGCGACCTCAAGGCATCGAGAAACGACATCAGAACGCCATTAATCTTCAACGCGACCAACGCACCGGAGGCTCCGCCCGAACTTTGCATGTCAAAATCATGCAGGCCACCAGACACACGGTAAATGCAGGTAACATGCGCCGCTTTGTTCCCACACGGCCTGACCATGTCCGCAACATCACGCTTTCCTTTTCCTGCTTATCTATTCGCCTGCCTGCTGGGGCTCTTTGCCCTCGGTGGCTTCTGGTACGGCATTGGCAAACCGGTGATCCTGCCGGATGTCGCCAGCGCGACGCACAAGCTGCAATGCGCCTCCTACACCCCGTTCGACAAAGACCAATCGCCGTTCGACGTGCCATTCAACCTGCGCCCCGAGCGCATGGATGCCGACCTCGCGCTGTTGTCCAAAAGCTTCGAATGCATCCGCACTTACTCCATGACCGGGCTCGAAGCCCTGCCGGACCTGGCGCGCAAGCACGGGCTGAAGTTGATGATCGGTGCCTGGGTCAACAGCAACCCGGTGGACACGGAAAAAGAAGTCGACCTGCTGATCGCTTCGGCCAACGCCAACGCGGATGTGGTCAGCGCGGTGATCGTCGGCAACGAAACCCTGTTGCGCAAGGAAGTCACGGGCGCACAACTGGCCAGGCTGATCAACAAGGTCAAAAGCCAGGTCAAACAACCCGTCACCTATGCCGACGTCTGGGAGTTCTGGCTCAAGCATCCGGAAATTGCACCGGCCGTGGATTTCCTGACCATCCATTTGCTGCCGTATTGGGAAGATGATCCATCGAACATCGACGCAGCCCTTCAACATGTGGCCGAAGTACGCCAGGTGTTCGGCAACAAGTTCGCGCCCAAGGACGTACTGATCGGCGAAACCGGCTGGCCGAGCGAAGGTCGCCAGCGCGAAACGGCCCTGCCGAGCCGGGTCAACGAAGCCAGGTTCATTCGTGGTTTTGTCGCCATGGCCGAGCAGCAGGGCTGGCACTACAACCTGATCGAAGCCTTCGACCAGCCGTGGAAACGCGCCAGTGAAGGTGCGGTCGGGGGTTACTGGGGATTGTTCGATGCCAATCGTCAGGACAAGGGCGTGCTGGCCGGGCCAGTGACAAACGTACCGTACTGGTCGCAATGGCTGGCGGTTGGCGGATTGATCTTCATCGGCACATTGCTGCTTGGCGGCCGGGTTCGCACGACGCGCGCGGCGCTGGTGCTGCCCCTGCTCGGTGCATTGGCGGCGTGCTCGGTTGGCGCCTGGGGTGACCTGGCACGGGTTACCACGCGTTTTACCAGTGAGTGGTTGTGGGTCGGATTGCTGACCGCTCTGAATCTGCTCGTGCTGGCCCATGCCGCGCTGACATTGAGCCCTCGCAGCGGTTGGCGCGGGCGCGCTTTCAACTGGCTCGAACGCCGTGCTGGCTGGCTGGTGGCAACGGCAGGTTTCGCGGCAGCCGTGATGATGCTGGAACTGGTGTTCGACCCGCGCTACCGCAGTTTCCCGAGTGTCGCGTTCATCCTGCCTGCGCTGGTTTACTTGTGCCGCCCGGTGAATGTGCCGCGTCGCGAGATTGCGTTGCTGACCTTCATCATCGGTGCCGGCATTGCGCCGCAACTGTTTCGTGAAGGCTTGCAGAATCAGCAGGCCTGGGGCTGGGCGCTGGCGAGCGTGTTGATGGTGGCGGCGTTGTGGCGTTGCTTGCGGGTTCGCGCAGTTTGATTCTTTAGCTACTCAGCCGGCCTCTTCGCGGGCAAGCCCGCTCCCACATTTGATCGTTGTCGAACACAAAATTTATGTTCGCTGAAGGACATTGTGGGAGCGGCGGTGCGGCGATCCGACTTGCCCGCGATGACGGACTATCAGACGCCGCGAGACTCCCTGACCAATCGCAACCCCGCAATCACCACCGCAAACACCGCCAGCGTCGTGTTGTACAACGTCAGCGCCGGAAACCCGAACACCAGCGCCAGCACCGCCAGCCACCAGCCAGCCCGCCCCGGCACGACAAAGCCGATGATCGCCGCGCCCAGCGCAGCCCAGCCCAGAATCCCGAAGTGGATCATCAGCCCCAGGTTCGAACGCACCTGGCATTCCCAGCGGCTTGCCTCATCCACGCAAATGCCGACCCACTGCGCATCCTCCATGAAGCCATAACGCGCGCCATAACTGGCAGCCAGCCATAACGGCAGCAACACAAGCAGCAGAATCACGGGCAAACGGCGGGACATGGGGCACTCCAACAAGCGAAAACGGCGGCCAGCTTAATCGTCCAGCAGCCTTACGCAAGCGCTAACAACAGTTAACTGGTCATTCAATCGCTGCAAAGTGTATCGTCCAGCTACTATTACGTCGAAATTAGGCCTCTTTGGTGCCGATGCGTGGCACTTTGGCGCAAATCCGGTGGTCATAGCCTGCGAAATTCATTCGGCACCTTCCTCTAAGGGATTTAGTCATGCTCCGTTCCTTGCGCTTCGCCGCCCTGTTTGGCGGCCTTATATTGAGTGCGTCCGCACTGGCGGTCGAGATTGACGCCGCCAGTTATGGCTACCCTCTGACCAACCCGTTCGAGGCGACCATCGCGACCACGCCGCCGGACCTGCGTCCGGAGCTGCCCCTGGACGGTGACATCGATCAGACGGTGCGCAGCGTCACCTTGCGTCCGGAACGGGCGTTCGAATTGCCGGACAACTTCTGGGCGGTCAAGAAACTCGACTACCGCATTGCCACGCAGAATCACGCCGCGCCGCTGATATTCCTGATCGCCGGCACCGGTGCGCGCTATGACAGCAGCCTGAACGAATACCTCAAGAAGCTCTATTACAAAGCCGGTTACCACGTGGTGCAGTTGTCATCGCCTACCAGCTATGACTTCATGAGTGCCGCATCGCGCTTCGCCACACCGGGCGTTTCCAAGGAAGATGCTGAAGATTTGTACCGGGTGATGCAGGCCGTGCGGGCACAGAACCCGAAAGTGCCGGTCACCGATTACTACCTGACCGGGTACAGCCTGGGTGCACTGGATGCCGCTTTCGTCTCGCACCTGGATGAAACCCGCCGCAGCTTCAACTTCAAGAAAGTCCTGCTGCTCAACCCGCCGGTCAACCTCTACACCTCGATCACCAACCTCGACAAGCTGGTCCAGACCGAGGTCAAGGGCATCAACAACAGCACCACGTTCTATGAACTGGTGCTGAACAAACTGACCCGCTACTTCCAGCAAAAGGGCTACATCGACCTCAACGACGCCCTGCTCTACGACTTCCAGCAGTCCAAACAGCACCTGAGCAACGAGCAGATGGCCATGCTGATCGGCACGTCGTTCCGCTTTTCGGCGGCCGACATTGCCTTTACTTCGGACCTGATCAACCGTCGCGGCCTGATCACTCCGCCCAAGTTCCCGATCACCGAGGGCACCAGCCTCACGCCATTCCTCAAACGTGCATTGCAATGCGACTTCGACTGCTACATCACCGAACAGGTCATTCCGATGTGGCGCGCCCGTACCGACGGCGGCAGCCTGCTGCAACTGATTGACCAGGTCAGCCTGTATGCACTGAAGGACTATCTGCACGAAAGCCCGAAAATCGCCGTCATGCACAACGCCGATGACGTGATCCTCGGCCCTGGCGACTTGGGCTTCCTGCGCAGAACCTTCGGTGATCGCCTGACTGTTTACCCGCTCGGTGGCCACTGCGGCAACATTAACTACCGCGTCAACAGCGACGCCATGCTGGAGTTCTTCCGTGGCTAAATATCTCCTGCTTTTCGCTGCGTTACTCTGTGCAGGCGTCGCCAATGCCGACAACAGCAAAGCCAACGCTCCCGTGGTCGTCGACAGTGACGGCTTCAAGGAACCGCTGAGCAAACTCAAATTCAACCCGGGCCTGGATCAGCGCGAGTTCGAGCGTTCGACGCTCAGCGCACTGGCTGTCTACGATCCGCTGGAAGAGTGGAACCGGCGCGTCTATCACTTCAACTACCGCTTCGACCAATGGGTGTTCATGCCGGTGGTCAATGGTTACCGCTACGTCACCCCGAGCTTCCTGCGTACCGGTGTCAGCAACTTCTTCAACAACCTGGGTGACGTACCCAACCTGTTGAACAGCCTGCTGCAACTCAAGGGCCAGCGCTCGCTGGAAACCACCGGACGACTGCTGCTCAACACCACCATCGGCATCGCCGGCCTGTGGGACCCGGCCACCGCCATGGGCCTGCCGCGCCAAAGCGAAGACTTCGGCCAGACGCTGGGCTTCTACGGTGTACCGGGCGGCGCCTATTTCGTCCTGCCGATCCTCGGTCCGTCGAACCTGCGAGATACCGGAGGCCTGGTGGTGGATTACACGGCCGAAAATGCGATCAACTTCCTCAACGTCGCCGAAGTCAGCTCCAACCATCCGGAAGTCTGGATCCTGCGCGGCATCGACAAGCGCCACCAGACCACCTTCCGCTATGGCCAGTTGAACTCGCCATTCGAGTACGAGAAAGTGCGTTACGTGTACACCGAAGCGCGCAAATTGCAGATCGCCGAGTAAACAAGCCCCCGAAAAAAGCACTGTGGGAGCGAGCCTGCTGGCTCCCACAGTTGTTACATGTTGTCTTCAGCCTTTCAGTGCTTTCCAGATTTTGCTGACAACCATAACCCCAACCAACACCACCGCCCCCGCCACAATCCCCACTACCCCATTAAGCAACGTCGGCACAATAAACCCGGCACCGCCCGCCCCCGCACTGACACTTTCGATCCAGTGATGCACCACCGGCACGCCGTGGGTCAGGATGCCACCACCGACCAGGAACATCGCCGCGGTGCCGATCACCGACAGGCTTTTCATCATGTACGGTGCCGCACGCAGAATCCCGCCACCGATGCTCCTGGCCATCTGACCAGGCTTGCGGGTCAGCCACAGCCCCAGATCATCGAGTTTGACGATGCCCGCTACCAACCCGTAAACACCGACGGTCATGACGATGGCGATCCCCGAGAGCACGATGACTTGCTGAGACAGCGCCGACTCGGCCACGACGCCGAGAGTGATGGCGATGATTTCCGCCGAGAGAATGAAGTCAGTACGGATCGCACCCTTGATCTTGTCCTTTTCAAACGCCACCAGATCCACCGCTGGGTCTGCCACCGCCTCGACCAATTCGGCATGTTCAGCCTGATCTTCAGCCTTGCTGTGCAGGAACTTGTGGGCCAGTTTTTCAAACCCTTCGAAGCACAGATAGGCACCGCCGAGCATCAACAACGGGGTGACCAGCCACGGAATGAACGCACTGATGGCCAGCGCCGACGGCACCAGAATCAATTTATTGATGAACGAACCCTTGGCGACCGCCCAGACCACCGGGATTTCCCGCTCGGCCCGCACGCCACTGACTTGCTGGGCATTGAGTGCCAGGTCGTCACCGAGTACGCCGGCCGTTTTCTTGGCGGCCATTTTGGTCATCAACGACACGTCGTCCAGCACGGCCGCAATGTCGTCGATCAGCACCAGCAAACTGCTTCCTGCCATGAATCGGGTTTCCTTCTGCAATGAATGCGCAGCAGCATAGCGCGGCATCACGGGCTGTGGTGCATTCTTGAGCGCCGCGCGAGGCCGGTGATACCATGCGCAACCGCCAGAACAGGCAAGGAATCACCTGGGTTATGAGCACTATCCGCGAGCGCAACAAACAACTGATCCTGCGTGCCGCCAGTGAGGAATTTGCCGACAAAGGCTTCGCTGCGACCAAAACCAGCGACATCGCAGCCAAGGCGGGATTGCCCAAGCCCAACGTCTACTACTACTTCAAATCCAAGGAAAACCTCTACCGCGAGGTTCTCGAAAGTATCATCGAGCCCATCCTGCAGGCTTCGACACCGTTCAATCCGGATGGCGAGCCCGGTGAAGTGCTCAGCGGCTACATTCGCTCGAAAATCCGCATTTCCCGCGACCTGCCTTTCGCCTCCAAGGTGTTCGCCAGCGAAATCATGCACGGCGCCCCCCACCTGAGCAGCGACCTGGTCGAACAGCTCAATGGCCAGGCCAAACACAACATCGAGTGCATCCAGACCTGGATCGACCGCGGGCAAATCGCCCCCATCGACCCCAACCATCTGATGTTCAGCATCTGGGCCGCAACCCAGACCTACGCCGACTTCGACTGGCAGATCACCGCCATCACCGGCAAGGCCAGGCTGGATGAAGAAGATTACGAGGCGGCAGCGCAGACGATTATCCGGTTGGTGCTCAAGGGGTGTGAGCCGGACTGAAGTACCGCGCTGACCGCATCGCTGGCAAGCCAGCTCCCACAGGGGGTTGTGTCGTTCACAGAATTTGAATTCAACACAGAAACCTGTGGGAGCTGGCTTGCCAGCGATGAAGGCAACTCGGTTCAACGTTGTTAAATCCAGACTGCATCCCACAGTGGATAGTCGCCAAGCTTCTCCACCAGACCCGCCCGCAATGGATTGGCCACCACATACCGCGCCAATTTCACCAAATCCTCTTCTCGACGCAGTGCGCGGTCGTGATAGCCCTGCTGCCATAGTGGCCCTCCCCTGCCACTGCAATGGTTCACCTCTCTAGTGATCAGGGATTTGGTCTCGCGCATCAGTCTGCGCAAGGAACTGTTTTCCAGCTAGACGAGCCAGTGAAAATGATCTGGCATGACTACCCAGACCAGAGAGCTCGCCAGCCCAAGATTTTGCGCACGGCGAAATTGACCAACCACCAATCTGCTCAAAGCGAAATCGTCAAAGATCGGTTCGCGATCAATTGTGTTGGTGGTCAGTAGATAGATTCGGTTGGGCTCGGCGTAGCGGCCAGTTCGAAGGCGATGTGAAGCAGGTAAGTCAGGCATTCCATTGCCACTCTCATGATCAAGTCATGGAAAGGCTAGACCTGAGAATGTCGAAGCCTGGTGGAGATCTATGGCTTGATGTGTCTGTTGAATAGCTATCGCGGGCAAGCCCGCTCCCACAGGGTCCGAGGGTGTTTACAAAATTTTGTATCCACAAAGGGACCTGTGGGAGCGGGCTTGCCCGCGATGACATTCGCTCAATCAGCGCAAATCAAGCCACCACCCCCGCATCCGCCACCAACCCCAACGCCTCGATCGCATTGATCGCGCACTGCTCGTCGACATCCGACAAATCGCCACTGATCCCCACCGCCCCCAGCACGTTCCCGTCCTGATCCCGAACCAGCACACCACCCGGTGCCGGCACGACGCTGCCCTGCCCCAGGCTGTTCAAGGCAGCGATAAACGCCGGGCGTTGCTGGGCGTCCAGCGCCAGCAGGCGTGAACCCTTGCCCAGGGCGATGGCGCCCCAGGCCTTGCCGATGGCGACGTGCGGGCGCAGCAGGCTGGCGCCGTCTTCGCGTTGCAGGGTGATCAGATGCCCACCGGCATCCAGTACCGCAATGGTCAAGGGTGCTGCAGCGATTGCACGCCCTGCGGTGATGGCCTCGTTGACCAGGTTGACTGCGACTTTCAAGGTTAAAGCGCTCATGGTGCCGTCCTCATTTTGTTTTTCGGAAAGCCGTTGGGCTGCGCCGTTGTGCCGCAGCCCGATGCAACAAATAGAACACAATGAATTATTTTTTTGTATACAATAATTCTCGAAAGGCGCCACATGCGACGAAAAGCCACAGCAGAACGGGCTTCCGACGAATGAAACAAGCGCTTGAGAAAATGGATTGACCTGCGCCGTCCGCCGTGAATACACTCTGCGCAAAGCCACTTGTATACAATTACAAAACGTAAAGAGGCACAAAACCATGAGCAAAATGAGAGCAATCGAAGCCGCCGTTCTGGTGATGCGCCGTGAAGGGGTCGATACCGCTTTTGGCATCCCGGGTGCCGCCATCAACCCGCTGTACTCCGCCCTGCAAAAGGTCGGCGGCATCGATCACGTACTCGCTCGCCACGTTGAAGGCGCCTCGCACATGGCCGAGGGCTACACCCGCACCAAGGCCGGCAACATCGGCGTGTGCATCGGTACTTCCGGCCCGGCCGGCACCGACATGGTCACCGGGCTCTACAGCGCCTCGGCCGACTCGATTCCAATCCTCTGCATTACCGGCCAGGCACCCCGCGCCCGTATGCACAAGGAAGACTTCCAGGCTGTCGACATCACCAGCATCGTCAAGCCAGTGACCAAGTGGGCAACCACCGTTCTGGAACCAGGCCAGGTGCCTTACGCGTTCCAGAAAGCTTTCTATGAAATGCGCTCCGGCCGTCCAGGCCCGGTGCTGATCGACCTGCCGTTCGACGTGCAGATGGCCGAGATCGAATTCGACATCGACGCTTACCAGCCACTGCCGCTGGCCAAGCCGACCGCTAGCCGCGTCCAGGTCGAGAAGGCTCTGGCCTTGCTGGACCAGGCTGAACGCCCATTGCTGGTGGCCGGTGGTGGCATCATCAATGCCGACGCCAGCGATCTGTTGGTGGAGTTCGCCGAACTGACCGGTATTCCGGTGATCCCGACCCTGATGGGCTGGGGCACCATCCCGGACGATCACCCACTGATGGTGGGCATGGTTGGCTTGCAGACCTCGCACCGCTACGGCAACGCCACCATGCTCAAGTCGGACGTGGTGCTGGGCATCGGTAACCGTTGGGCCAACCGTCATACCGGTTCGGTCGACGTGTACACCGAAGGCCGCAAGTTCATTCACGTCGACATCGAAGGCACTCAGATCGGCCGCGTGTTCACCCCGGACCTGGGCATCGTATCCGACGCCGCCGCCGCGCTGACCGTGTTCATCGAAGTCGCTCGCGAATGGCAAGCCGCCGGCAAGCTGAAGAACCGCAGCGCCTGGCTGCAAGACTGCCAGCAGCGTAAAGCCAGCCTGCAGCGCAAGACTCACTTCGACAACGTGCCGGTCAAGCCGCAACGCGTCTACGAAGAAATGAACCAGGTGTTCGGCAAAGACACCTGCTACGTCAGCACCATCGGTCTGTCGCAGATTGCCGGCGCGCAGTTCCTGCACGTCTACAAGCCGCGGCACTGGATCAACTGCGGTCAGGCCGGCCCGTTGGGCTGGACCATTCCGGCAGCGCTGGGCGTGGTCAAGGCTGATCCGAACCGTAAAGTCGTGGCCCTGTCGGGGGACTATGACTTCCAGTTCATGATCGAGGAGTTGGCGGTGGGTGCGCAGTTCAAGCTGCCGTACATTCATGTTGTGGTGAACAACTCGTACCTGGGCCTGATCCGTCAGGCACAGCGCGGTTTCGACATGGACTACTGCGTGCAGCTGTCCTTCGACAACCTCAACGCGCCGGAACTCAACGGCTATGGTGTGGACCACGTCGCAGTTGCCGAAGGTCTCGGCTGCAAGGCACTGCGTGTGTTCGAACCGGCTCAGATCCAGCCTGCCCTGCGCAAGGCTCAGGAACTGATCGAAGAGTTCAAGGTTCCAGTGATCGTCGAGATTATTCTGGAGCGCGTGACCAATATTTCCATGGGTACCGAGATCAACGCCGTCAACGAATTCGAAGACCTGGCGCTGGTCGGCGACGACGCACCGACGGCGATTTCGTTGCTTGATTAATTAACAGCTGATCGCTCCCCCTGTAGGAGCCGGCTTGCTGGCGATGGCGATGTGTCAGTCACATCAATGTCGATTGATACACCGCCATCGCCAGCAAGCCGGCTCCTACAGAGGGCCGCACACATTTACGGGAGACCACCATGCCGCGTTTCGCAGCCAACCTGTCCATGCTGTTCACCGAACAGGACTTTCTTGCCCGTTTCGAAGCGGCCGCCAAAGCCGGCTTCAGTGGTGTCGAATACCTGTTCCCGTACGACTTCAGCTCCGCCGAAATCAAGGCCCAGCTCGACGCCAACGGCCTGACCCAAGTGCTGTTCAACCTGCCCGCCGGTGACTGGGCCAAAGGCGAACGCGGTATCGCGTGCCTGCCGGACCGGGTTGAAGAGTTCCGTGCCGGGGTCGACCTGGCCATCGCTTACGCGAAAGTGCTGGGCAACACCCAGGTCAACTGCCTGGCCGGTATTCGTCCGCAGGGCTTTGACGATGCCACCGTGGAGAAAACCTTCGTCGCCAACCTCAAGTACGCCGCCGACAAGCTGCAAGCGGCGGGTATCAAACTGGTGATGGAAGCGATCAACACCCGTGACATTCCAGGCTTCTACCTGAACAACACGGCGCAAGCCCTGTCGATTCGCGAGCAGGTCGGCAGCGCCAACCTGTTCCTGCAATACGACATCTATCACATGCAAATCATGGAAGGCGATCTGGCCCGCACCCTGCAATCGCATCTGGGCGAGATCAACCATGTGCAGCTCGCGGACAACCCGGGGCGCAACGAACCAGGTACCGGTGAAATCAACTACCGCTTCCTGTTCGAACACCTGGACCGCATCGGTTATCAGGGCTGGGTCGGTTGCGAATACAAGCCGCTGACCACCACTGAAGCAGGCCTGGGCTGGCTGAAAACCCACAACGCAATTTAACGCAGCTCCCTGTAGGAGCTGGCTTGCCAGCGATGACATCGCCGCGGTGTATCAGACAGACCGCATCGCCTGGATCGCCAGCAAGCCGGCTCCTACAAAGGCCGTCCCCAATTTGTTTGAAGCAGCAATAAAAACAAGAGGATTTTCTCATGGCTAAAATCGGATTTATCGGCACCGGCATCATGGGCCACCCAATGGCGTTGAACCTGCAGAAAGCCGGTCACAGCCTGTTCCTGTCGGCGCACCACGACGCCGCCCCTGCCGACCTGGTTGCCGGTGGCGCCGTCGCACTGGCGAACCCGAAAGAAGTTGCCCAGGAAGCCGAGCTCATCATCGTCATGGTGCCGGATACCCCGCAGGTCGATGACGTGCTGTTCCGCGCCGACGGCGTTGCCGCCGGTGTGGGCAAAGGCAAAGTGGTGATCGACATGAGCTCGATCTCGCCGACCGCCACCAAGGCTTTCGCTGCGAAAATCAACGAAAAAGGCGCGCAATACCTCGACGCCCCGGTGTCCGGCGGTGAAGTCGGCGCCAAGGCGGCGACCCTGAGCATCATGGTCGGCGGCGATGCCGACGCCTTCGAACGCGCCCTGCCGCTGTTCCAGGCCATGGGCAAGAACATCACCCTGGTCGGTGCCAACGGCGACGGTCAAACCGCCAAGGTGGCCAACCAGATCATCGTTGCGCTGAACATCCAGGCCGTGGCTGAAGCCCTGCTGTTCGCTTCAAAGAACGGTGCCGATCCAGCCAAGGTGCGTGAAGCACTGATGGGCGGTTTCGCTTCCTCGAAGATCCTCGAAGTGCACGGCGAGCGCATGATCAAGGGCACCTTCGATCCGGGCTTCCGCATCAGCCTGCACCAGAAGGACCTGAACCTGGCCTTGCAAGGCGCCAAGGAGCTGAACATCAACCTGCCGAACACCGCCAACACCCAGCAAGTGTTCAGCACCTGCGCGGCCATCGGTGGCAGCAACTGGGACCACTCGGCGCTGATCAAGGGCCTGGAACACATGGCGAACTTCTCGATTCGCGATAAATAAAATCTGCACCAAACCCTGTGGGAGCGGGCTTGCCCGCGATGGAATCACTGCGGTGTACCTGATGCACCGCGTCGCCTGAATCGCTGGCAAGCCAGCTCCCACAGGATCGAGTTGCCTTCCCTTCAAATAACAAGAATTCCGGGAGCCCGCCATGTCGGTCGATCCGCAACAATTGCTGCGCGAGCTGCTTGCCACAGCCATCGACGCGGCGCATCCGCAACAAGTCCTCGAAGCCCATTTGCCTGCCGACCGCAGCGGTCGCGTGATCGTCATCGGTGCTGGCAAAGCCGCAGCCGCCATGGCCCAGGTGGTCGAGCGCTGCTGGCAGGGTGAAGTGTCCGGGCTGGTGGTGACCCGTTACGGTCACGGCGCCCCTTGCGAAAAAATCGAAGTGGTCGAAGCCGCGCATCCGGTACCGGACGCTGCCGGCCTGGCCGTGGCCAAGCGTGTGCTGGAACTGGTCAGCGATCTCAGCGAAAACGACCGCGTGATCTTCCTGCTCTCCGGTGGCGGCTCTGCCCTGCTGGCACTGCCGGCCGAAGGCATCACCCTGGCCGACAAGCAGTCGATCAACAAAGCCCTGCTCAAATCCGGTGCCACCATCGGCGAGATGAACTGCGTGCGCAAGCACCTCTCGGCGATCAAAGGCGGCCGCCTGGGCAAAGCCTGCTGGCCTGCCACGGTTTACACCTATGCGATTTCCGATGTACCGGGCGACCTCGCCACGGTCATCGCCTCCGGCCCTACCGTGGCCGACCCGAGCACGTCGGCCGAAGCGCTGGCGATCCTCAAACGCTACGCCATCGAAGTTCCGGCCTCGGTGCGCAACTGGCTGCAAAGCCCTGAATCGGAAACCGTCAAACCCGGTGATCCAAGCCTGGCGCGCAGTCATTTCCAGTTGATCGCCCGCCCGCAGCAATCCCTTGAAGCGGCGGCGGTGAAATGCCGTCAGGCCGGGTTCAGTCCGCTGATCCTCGGCGACCTTGAAGGCGAGTCCCGCGAGGTGGCGAAAGTCCACGCCGGCATCGCGCGGCAGATCGTCCTGCACGGTCAGCCGCTGGCGGCGCCCTGCGTGATTCTCTCGGGCGGCGAAACCACCGTCACCGTGCGCGGCAATGGCCGTGGCGGGCGCAACGCCGAGTTCCTGCTGAGCCTGACCGACAGCCTCAAGGGCCTGCCCGGCGTCTACGCGCTGGCCGGTGACACCGACGGCATCGACGGTTCGGAAGACAACGCCGGCGCGATCATGACCCCGGACAGCTATGCCCGTGCTGCGGCGCTGGGCCTGAGCGCCAGCGACGAGTTGGACAACAACAATGGTTACGGCTACTTCGAGGCACTCGACGCCCTGATCGTCACCGAGCCGACCCGTACCAACGTCAACGACTTCCGCGCCATTCTGATCCTTGAGAGCACTAAACATGACGCCTGACAAAAAGGTCAAAATCCTCGCCACCCTGGGACCTGCCATCGACGGCATCGACGACATCCGTGAGCTGGTGCTGGCCGGGGTCAACATCTTCCGCCTGAACTTCAGCCATGGCGATCACGCCGACCACGCCCAGCGTTTTCAATGGATTCGTGAAGTCGAGCGCCAGCTGAATTATCCATTGGGCATTCTGATGGACCTGCAAGGCCCGAAACTGCGGGTCGGCAAGTTCACCGAAGGCAAGGTGCAACTGGTACGCGGCCAGGCCCTGCGCCTGGACCTCGATGCCACGCCAGGCGATGAGCGCCGGGTCAACCTGCCCCACCCGGAAATCATCGCCGCGCTGGAGCCAGGCATGGATCTGCTGCTGGACGACGGCAAGTTGCGCCTGCGGGTCGTGACCAAGTACGCCGACGCCATCGACACCACCGTGCTCAATGGCGGCGAACTGTCGGACCGCAAAGGCGTGAATGTGCCGCAAGCGGTGCTCGACCTGAGCCCGCTGACCGCCAAAGACCGCCGCGACTTGACCTTCGGTCTGGAGCTGGGGGTGGATTGGGTGGCGCTATCGTTCGTACAACGTCCCGATGACATCCGCGAAGCCCGCTCCCTGATCGGCGACAGGGCCTTTCTGATGGCCAAGATCGAGAAGCCCTCGGCCGTCGAACAACTGCGCGAGATCGCCAAATTGAGCGATGCGATCATGGTCGCCCGCGGTGACCTGGGTGTGGAAGTGCCGGCCGAAAGCGTGCCGCAGATTCAGAAGAACATCATCAGCACCTGCCGCCAGCTCGGCAAACCGGTGGTGGTGGCGACCCAGATGCTGGAATCGATGCGCTTCTCACCGGCGCCAACTCGCGCCGAAGTCACCGATGTGGCCAACGCCGTGGCCGAAGGTGCGGACGCGGTGATGCTGTCGGCGGAAACCGCGTCCGGCGAATACCCGCTCGAAGCCGTGCAGATGATGAGCAAAATCATTCGTCAGGTGGAAAACGGTCCGGACTATCAGACTCAACTCGACGTCAGCCGACCGAAAGCCGAGGCGACGGTTTCCGACGCGATCAGCTGCGCCATTCGCCGCATCAGTAACGTGCTGCCGGTGGCGGTGCTGGTGAACTACAGCGAGTCCGGCGCATCGAGCCTGCGCGCGGCGCGGGAGCGGCCGACGGTGCCGATCCTCAACCTGACGCCGAACCTGCAAACCGCCCGTCGCCTGAGCGTGGCGTGGGGTGTGCACTCGGTGGTAAACGACCGCCTGCGTCAGGTCGATGAAGTCTGCTCGACGGCACTGGAGATTGCCCAGGCCCAGGGCATGGCGCAGCGTGGCGACACGTTATTGATCACCGCCGGTGTGCCCTTTGGGCAGCCGGGATCGACTAACTCTTTGCGTATCGAGACATTGATCTAGCGCCTATACCGACCTCTTCGCCGGCAAGCCGGCTCCTACAGGGACAGCGTATTTCTGTAGGAGCTGGCTTGCCAGCGAAGCAGGCAACCCGGTCCCACTGACTTTCAGACCTGCCATGCCTGCCAACCATTTCAACACCCACTGCCCCGACTGGGCCGAAGCGTTGCTCAACGGCTTCAGCCAGATCTTCCTCCAGCGCAATCCGCTGTGCGGCCTGCTGTGCCTGCTGGCCATTCTGTTCACGGCGCCCGCCTTGCTCGGCGGCGCGTTGCTCGGCGGTGTCGCCGGGCTGCTCACCGCGCAACGTCGCAACTATGCCAAGGCTGATCGTCAGGCCGGGCTGTTCAGCTACAACGGCGTTCTGCTCGGTCTGTTGCTGAGCCTGTATTTCCCCTGGTCGGCGATGATGCCGCTGCTGATTCTGGCCGCCGGTGGCCTGAGTGCGATGATCACCCAGCAGTGGCTCAAGCGCGTCCGGGTCAGCCAATACCTGCCAGCCTATACCGCGCCATTCGTAGTGCTGAGTTGGGTGCTGCTGTGCTTCGCCACGCCCTCGACAGAGCCGCACTTGATTGAAATCAGTACGCTGAACATGCTCGCCGCCCCCCTCAAAGGCCTCGGCCAGGTGATGTTCCTCGGCCATCCGCTGGCCGGTGCGATGATTGCCGCCGGTTTGCTGATCGCCGATCGCCGCGCATTCGGCTGGGCGTTGCTGGCGTCTGTCGCGGGCATGGGCTGGAGCCTGCTGCACCACGACTTCTACACTGCATTGCTCGGTCTGGGTGGCTATAACGCCGTACTCGCCGCCCTCGCCTTCAGCTCGCAGCGTCGCCAACCGTGGCTGCCACTGGTTGGCATCGGCCTGGCGCTGGCGCTGACACCGGTGTTTGCCGCCATCGGTCTGCCCACGCTGACCGCACCGTTCATTCTTGCCTGCTGGCTGATTCGCAGCGTTGTGCAAATGCTCGGCAAAGCCACCGTCGAAAGCGCGCCTTGCGCTAACGGGGAGAATCAACCTAGGCTGCGCTGATTTGCGGCCAAGGCGATGTGCATGATCAGCAACGACACGTGGCGTAATCGCCTGTACGTGATTATTTTCCAGACCGACACCGTCGCCGGGCGACGCTTCGACACCAGCCTGCTGCTGATCATCTTCGCCAGCCTGGTGGTAGTGATTCTGGACAGCATCGATGACGTCCACCAGAACTACGCCAGCCTGCTGGCGTTCATCGAGTGGGGCTTCACGGTGATCTTCCTCGGCGAGTACATCCTGCGCCTGTACTGCTCGCCCAAGCCCCTGCGCTATGCCTTCAGCTTCTATGGCCTGGTGGACCTGCTGGCCATCGTGCCCGGCGTCCTCGCGCTGTACTACAGCGATGCCCAGTACCTGCTGATCATCCGGGTGATCCGTATGCTGCGGATCTTCCGCGTGCTCAAACTCGGCCCCTACCTCAAGCAAGCCCATTACCTGCTCGATGCCCTGCGCGGCAGCAAGCAGAAAATCCTCGTGTTCCTGCTCAGCGTCTGCACCCTGGTGACGGTGTTCGGCACCCTGATGTACGTGGTCGAAGGCCCGCAACATGGCTTCACCAGCATTCCCAAGGGCATTTACTGGGCGATCGTCACCCTTACCACCGTCGGTTATGGCGACATCGTGCCCAAGACCGCGCTGGGCCAGGTCATCTCGTCGATGGTGATGATCACCGGTTACTCGATCATTGCCGTGCCCACCGGGATCTTCACCGCCGAACTGGCCACGGCCATGCGAGGCGGCCAGTTGCAGCACGACTGCCCGGTGTGTGCGAAAAACAGCCACGAACAGGAAGCATCGTTCTGCTCCCGCTGCGGCAATGCGCTATTCAAGAAACGGGAATAAGCAAAGAGCTTTTTAATATTTAAAGGACTAAAAGAGCCCGGTTATAGTCGCTGGCAAAATCGTATCGACCGCACCACTTGCAGGAGCGAGTTCACTCGCGAAAAACGCCAGGACAACGCGGGCACTCAGACAGCCCGCGTCATCGTTAGCGTCCATCGCGAGCAGGCTCGCTCCTACAGTGTTGGTGCGGCGACTCCTACACAAAGAACAAGGACTGCGCAGTGAAAAAACTCTTTGGCGCCTCACTTCTCGCCGCTGGCCTGGCCCTGGGCAACATCGCCCAGGCTGCACCGACCCTGCTCAACGTTTCCTACGACGTGATGCGAGATTTCTACAAGGACTACAACACTGCGTTCCAGAAACACTGGCAAGCCGAGCACAACGAAAACATCACCCTGCAAATGTCCTTCGGCGGTTCCAGCAAACAGGCGCGTTCGGTCATCGACGGTTTGCCGGCTGACGTAATCACCATGAACATGGCCACCGACATCAACGCCCTGGCGGACAACGGCAAACTGGTCCCGGACAACTGGGTCACGCGCCTGCCGAACAACAGCGCGCCGTTCACCTCGGCCACCGTGTTCATCGTGCGCAAAGGCAACCCGAAAGCCCTGAAGGACTGGCCGGACCTGCTCAAGGACGGTGTTCAGGTCGTCGTCCCGAACCCGAAAACCTCCGGTAACGGTCGCTACACCTATCTCTCGGCCTGGGGCTACGTGCTGAAAAACGGCGGCGACGAGAACAAGGCGAAGGCATTCGTCGGCAAACTGTTCAAGCAAGCGCCAGTACTCGACACCGGTGGCCGTGCCGCCACCACCACCTTCATGACCAACCAGATCGGCGACGTGCTGGTGACCTTCGAGAACGAAGCGGAAATGATCGCCCGCGAGTTCGGCCGTGATCAGTTCGAAGTCATCTACCCAAGCGTTTCCGCCGAAGCCGAGCCACCGGTGTCGGTGGTCGACAAATCGGTCGACAAGAAAGGCACCCGCGCCGCCGCCGAGGAATACCTGAAGTACCTGTGGTCGCCGGAAGGCCAGGAAATCGCCGCCGCCAACTACCTGCGCCCGCGTGACCCGGCCGTGCTGGCCAAGTACACCGACCGCTTCCCGAAAGTGGACTTCCTCTCTGTCGAGAAGACCTTCGGTGACTGGCGCACCGTGCAGAAGACCCACTTCAATGATGGCGGCATTTTCGACCAGATTTATGCTCAGTAAACGCTTGTAGGAGCCGGCTTGCTGGCGATAGCGGTTACTCAGACCACAGCTGAGTCGACTGTGCCTCCGCGATCGCCAGCAAGCCGGCTCCTACACATTTAGCTTCCCTGCACGCATGTACTGCTCTAGCTCAGGTTGCCGCAAAAAATAGCCTGGTGACCATCGGCCGGGCTTTCACGCACCACCAAGGCATAGCCGCCGGCTTGAAGGGTCTCGACGGCAACCGGTGCGCTTTTCCAGAAATACTGGTGCGACGCCGCCGAATAGAACCGTGCATTCGGTCCGTCATTCATGTCATAGGCCGGTTTCGCGCCCAGGTTCGCGCAAGTACCCGGGTAGATGTAAGCCAGCAGACGACCCGGCAATGCACTGCCCATGGGCTCGCCACTGACTGCAAACCAGAACACGGTGTCATGCCCACTGGGCATCATGATCGGCCGGCCGATATTCCCGACATTGGCCGAGGTGCCTTTCAGGGGAACGTTGGTGACTGGGTTGTCAGGCACTGTCGAACATCCACAGAGCCCGCCGACTGCTACGACAAACGCCAGCGAAGATACGATTTTCATC
This sequence comes from Pseudomonas sp. GM55, assembly GCF_000282395.1. Classification (NCBI taxonomy): domain Bacteria; kingdom Pseudomonadati; phylum Pseudomonadota; class Gammaproteobacteria; order Pseudomonadales; family Pseudomonadaceae; genus Pseudomonas; species Pseudomonas sp. GM55. Next base: position 21,571 of record NZ_AKJJ01000087.1, read on the forward strand.
GTGATACTCCCGCTTGTAAGGACACATTGAAGTGATCCCCCCTGTAGATTCTAGCTATCGAGGCTTTGCGGGCTTTTCTTCGGATGGTCGGTTGCCACGTACCGGCTACATCGGCGGAGCTACATCGGCGGAGTCATGCCATCCTTGCCCGCCGAGATGGATTGAGCGGTGAGCGTGCCGTCAGGGCCCTGCGTCACAAAGGTCACGATCTTCACGCCCACCTTCAGCAGGCTGCGATCGGCCGGCACCAGGTTGACGATGGGTACGTCCTCGGGCACGAGGATCTTCTGTTGGCCGCCCTTGTAGTTGACGGTCAGCACCCGGCCATTGCTCACCACCAGGTCGCCGACGCTGCCGTTGGTCATGCTGCTGCCCTTGACCAGGTCAAACGGCCGATGACCGTCGCCACTGCCGGCCAGCTCCGGCGGGAAAACGTGGACCTCCAGGGCCTTGAGGGTGCCATCCTCCTGAGGAATAGCCGCGGAGCCAATGTAGCTGCCGGGCTTGATGTCTTCGATGTTGGCCAGGGTCACGGCGCGGACCTTGGTGTCCTTGGTCAGATTGATCAGCACGTTGTCACCGCTGTTGGCATGGACCTTCAGAACGTCCGGGCTGACGCCGGTGATCTCGCCACGCACACCGATGCGCGTGCCCGGCGCGTCTTCGGCCTGGACCAGGCCAGCGCTGAAGAGGCTGATCAAGGTGACGACTGAAACGCAGCGAATCAACTGACGGAACATCGCATTCATGGAGCGGCCCTCCGGCTATAAGACGTGGAGTGAGAACATAAGCACGCTATCGAACAAGATGTAAGTGAATGTATCATTCACCTCCAGTGTTCTGACGCAAGGCACTTCGGCGCACGACACACGCGTCCGTCAGTCATTCCGCAATGGAATGATTGCTATCACTCCAATCCCGCTTCCGCCGTTTCAGTCAGCCCATTAGCCTGCGCGCAATCCTTTCCGTACAGCGAGACCCGTTATGAACCCAGCGACCCAGGTGTCCCACGGCACCGCGACAATGACCCGAGGCATGGTGCTGTTGTTCGCCTTCTGCTGCGGCGCCATTGTCGCCAACATCTACTACGCCCAGCCGATCATCGGCCTGATCGCTCCGGACATCGGCCTGACCAATGCCATGGCCAGCCTGATCGTTTCCCTGACTCAGATCGGCTATGCGCTGGGACTGTTTTTCCTGGTGCCACTGGGGGATCTGCTGGAGAACCGCCGGTTGATGATCATCACCACGCTGGTGGCGATTGTCAGCCTGCTGGGTGCGGCGTTCACCGATCAGCCGAACGTGTTCTTGCTGATTTCGCTGTTGGTGGGGTTCAGTTCGGTTTCGGTGCAAATCCTGATTCCGCTGGCCGCGCACCTGGCGCCGGAAGAAACACGTGGCCGCGTGGTTGGCGCCATCATGGGCGGTTTGTTGCTCGGCATCCTGCTGGCCCGGCCAGTATCCAGTGTGGTGGCCGATCACTTCGGCTGGCGGGCGATGTTTGTGATTGCCGCGCTGTTGATGGCAGCCATCAGCATCGTGCTGGCGATGACCATTCCCAAGCGTGAACCTGATCACAGCGCCACCTATGGCCAATTGCTAGGCTCGCTGTGGACGCTGTTGCGCAAGCAGCCGGTGCTGCGCCAGCGTGCGTTTTATCAGGGGTGCATGTTTGCCACCTTCAGCCTGTTCTGGACCGCCGTGCCGCTGGAGCTGGCGCGCAATCACGGTTTGTCGCAAAGCGAGATCGCGATTTTCGCGCTGGTGGGAGCCATCGGCGCCATTGCCGCCCCGATCGCCGGACGCCTGGCCGATGCCGGTCACACCCGCATCGCGTCACTGCTGGCCCTGCTGTTCGCCAGCCTGAGTTTCGTGCCGGCGTTCATCCATCCAGCCTACAGCGTCATCGGCCTGGCCGTGACCGGCGTGTTGCTCGACTTCTGCGTGCAGATGAACATGGTCCTCGGCCAGCGTGCGGTCTACGCCCTCGACGGCAAAAGCCGCAGCCGCCTGAATGCGCTGTACATGACCAGCATCTTCATCGGCGGCGCCTTCGGCTCTTCGGTGGCCAGCGCGGTGTACGAACACGGCGGCTGGTTGTGGATCGTGATCGTCGGCAGTGCGTTCCCGCTGCTGGCATTGCTGCGGTTCCTGAGTGTTTCGCAGAAGGTTTCGCTGGCGACGGCATAAGCCGCAAAACCCGGGCGGATCGCCGCCCGAAGCAGGCTCGCTCACACAGTGGGCCCGCATTGTTTTTCAGAACAGCACAAGGACTCTGGATGGATCGCCTCGGCGCAATGGAAACCTTCGTCTACGTGGTGGAAACCGGCTCGTTTTCCGCCGCCGCACGGCGCCTGAACATCGGCCAGCCGGCCGTGTCGAAAACCATCGCGCAACTCGAATCGCGGTTGGCGGTACGGCTATTGCTGCGTTCGACCCGGGGGCTGACGCCCACCGAAGCCGGGCTGGCCTTTTTCGAACGGGCCAAGCGTGCCATCGAAGAAGCCGACGAGGCCGACAACGCCGCTCGCGGCTCCGCCGGCGGGCTGAGTGGCAACCTGCGTATCTGTGCGGCTGTCACCTTCGGCCGGCTGCATATCGTCCCGCACCTGGGTCCCTTCCTGGAGCAAAATCCGGCGTTGAACATCGACCTGATGCTCGATGATCGCAACGTCAACCTGGTGGAAGAAGGCGTCGACATCGCCCTGCGCATGGGCCCCCTGAGCGACTCGGGCCTGACTGCGCGCAAGATCGCCGAATGCCGGCGCATGGTACTGGGCACACCGGCGTACTTCGCAAAACACGGCGAGCCCACCTGCCCCGCCGACCTGTGCAAGCACCTGGCAATCGTCTACACCCTTGGTGGCGGCGCCAGTTGGCCGTTCAAAAAGGCCGGCAAGGAACAATCGGTCATCGTCAGCGGCCGGATCCGCGTCAACGCCGCCGAAGGCCTGCGTGAAGCCGTACTGGCCCACCAAGGGCTGACCATGGCCTCGCAATGGATGTTTGCGCCGGAACTGGCCGATGGTTCGGTGCGGGAAGTGATTAGGGACTGGACACTGCCGAACCTGGATCTGTGGGCGGTTTTCCCCACGGGGAGAATGGCCAGCGCCAAGGCTCGGGCGTTCGTCGAGTATGTGCAGGGGTTGTTGGTCAGGAAGGCCTGACAGGCAGCCGGGTATTACTCGTCAATGCAGACCAGCAACCGTTCGACCGTTTGCTCAAGCGGCCCGGAGTTGTCGAGCAAGTGCACGGCCGGGTCCTCCGCCAGCAGTTGCTCGCTGAATCGGGCATTGCGCGCCAACCGCTGATCGATCTCGCTCACCGATTCCCGTCCGCGTTCCAGCAAGCGCTGGCGCAGTACTGCCTGGTCCACAGTCAACAACAGCACCAACGCATTCGGATAGCGCAGGCGCGTGTTCTGCAAATGCCCCCGAGAGCCATTGACCAGTACGTCCTGCCCGGCGGCCAGCCAATCGTCGATTTCCCGCGGGATGCCATAGGACAACCCGTTGGCGTGCCAGCTCAGGGCAAATGCGCCCTGGACCTCCATATCGGCGAACTGCTGTGCACTGACGCCCAGCGCCGCCTCGCCCACGGCTTCCGCCGAACGCGTGATGACCCGCCGCACGACGCGGCAGCCGCGCTCGGCCAATCGTGTTCGCGCGGCATCCAGCAGGCTGTCCTTGCCCGAACCTGAAGGCCCGATGAGATAGATCAACCTGCCCGCCATCAAACCAACCTCTTTATTTGTCGCCATACTTGCCGGACCCACGGCAGATCGACCTGATTGCGCTTGCACCAGATCAGCCCGCAGGCCCGGCGTATGATCCATCACCGACACCGGTTGCACCAGTGGGTTTTCCAACGGATCACGGTATAGGCTGAGGGTGTCCGGATGATACAGCTCGCAGCGCGGGTCAATCCGGTATTGGAGGCTGTGGGGGCATGGCTATGGTTTGGGAGACGTATTTTTTACTGGTGTACATATCCGGTTCTGCGGCAACGGCGGCTTAAGGTTCCGCCTTTACGGCGGGTCACTTTCGAAAAGCGCGAAAGTAACCAAAGCGCTTTGCCCCTGACGTTCGGTGCCTCGCCAAGGCTCGGCATTCCCTCGCTCCGGT
>NZ_AKJJ01000088.1:0-24097 GCF_000282395.1 Pseudomonas sp. GM55
ATCTCCGGTTCGCCAAAAGACCCGTGTGGGAGCGTGGCTTGCCCGCGAAAGCGTTGGGTCAGTCAACATCAATGCCGGATGTGCCGACGCCTTCGCGAGCAGGCTCGCTCCTACAGGTTACTCGGTGATCTTCTCGAAGTTGCGATAGAACATGTCGTCGTCGCGGCTGTCGGTCATGGAGTGCAACTGGAAGCTGCGATTGAGCCGTGCACCGCCGTCCCGGGTCAGTGGCGACCAGACGAGGTTGGCGCGGCGCATGGTCGACATGCTCATCAGTTCATCGAACGGAATGGACAGGTAGATGCCTTTGTCGAAACTGCCTTCGCCGTATTGAGCGCCGACTACGGTGGTGATCGTTGCCCACCCGCCAAACCGTACGCCATTGGAAAACTCCCGCGAGATATCCAGCGTGCCGCCCCAGTCACCTGCCAGGTAACGCCCGACGCTGACGGCGGCAAGTATATCGTGGGGCAAGTCGGTGTAGCCGGTGATGTGGCCGGTCACCACGGAATAGTCACGCAAACCAAACCCTTGATCGAACTCACGCTGGCGGACGTAGTTCAGGTCCGCCCCCACCGACCAGCGCTGGCCAGTCGGACGGAACAGCACCTCGCCCCCGACGCCGGCAAACATCGACTCCAGGTAGCCACCGTAAACCATGCCATACAGGTCTTTGTCCAACGGCTCGGCATGGCTGAACTGGAACAACGGCATGGTGACATCGGAAGTGGTCATGTACTTGCGCAAGTCGGTGCGCACGCGCGGCAAGCCACTGGGTGCGTCATAGGTGAACTTGTCGAAGTTGTTGATCAGATTGGCACTGAGCAAGCCACTCCACCAGGTGTTGCGGTTAAAGCGGTACTCCGCGTCCGCGTCGGCGGTGAACTGATAGAGCAAGCCATCGGGGCCACCCACGTTCTGCTTGAAGCCCAACCCGACGCCATAGGCGAATGGCTGAGGCGCTTCGGTGAAGAGGGTTTTCTCGTTGTGCGGCACCGCCGGGTTGATCTCGGTGGTGCGGTGCAGCGCCTGCAGCGGCTCCTCGTTGTTGATCACCTCGCGGAAGGTTTGCCGAGGCACGCTGGTTTCTTCAAGCGGCAGGTCGTAGCGCTTGTTGACCACGGTGAACCAGTCGATCTCGTCGTTGACGCTGTTGTCCAGAATCCGGCTCGCTCGGCCAACGGCCTTGGCCGAATGGAAATAACGCGACTGCTCGCCGTACACGAACAACTCGGAGCCACGCTGGCTGATACGCTCGACCTTGTACCCGGCATTCTGCTGCAGGCGCCGGGACACATCGGACCAGTTGACCTGATCCATCGCAGTGGTCGACGCCTTTGCCGGCAACGGTTCGGCCGGCGGATCCAGCGTCTTGGCCGGCGCCTTGCGGCTGGCGAAGTTGGTGTGAAAGGTGACGCCGAACATCGCCGTGTTGCCACGCTCCCACGCCGCACTGACGTCGATCGAGTCAGTCAGCTTGAACACCGCGCCGAGGTTGATCGGCGAGTCCTGCTTGATCTCGTTGTCCTTCGGCTCGTTCTTGTAATCGTTGCCTTCGTATTCGAGTTTCAGGCTGAGCCGATCCCAGGGCGTCTGGTAGCTCACGCCGCCGAACACTGAAGGACTGCCACGAAAATAGGACCCGGCGTTGACATCACCGGTACCTTCGCTGGCCGGACGGGTCTTGAAGCGATCATCGAGCTCGCCCAGCGGGTTTTCGAAGTCGCCGCGATTGCCCAGGTAACCCCAGGCAATGCCGGCACTGAAATCAAAATTGTCGTAGCGCTTGTTGGCCACCACGAACTCACTGGCGAACAGGCCTGTACCACCGATGTCCCGGAAGCCCACGGCCACCTCGGGCGCCCAATGGGTTTCTTCCCACAGGCGGGCCTTGAGGTCGACCGCCTTGTCCTTATAGCTCTGGTTGCCGCTCAACGACTCGGGACCGTAGGGACGGTTGGTGATCGCGGTATAGCGAAACGAGCCTTCCAGCCACTCAAGTGGCTGAAGTGAAACGCTGTAACGACTATAGGGCTCGGTGCGGTTGGCATTCAGGCTCAACTCACCGGCCGGCGCCATTCTGGCCGTTGGCGTTTGCAACAAGCCAGCGCCACCGAAATCATTCTGAGTAATGCGTGGTTCTGCATAAGCCAGACCACAGGGTAATAACAATACGGCTGCAAAACGTAAATTCAACGAACCACCTCAGCCAGCTGCGTGGCAATAAATTCGGCCAACTGCTGATTCAGTTCAGGGACAGGCGGATCAAGGTCATCGGTTTTGACCGGAACCAAAATTTTGCTGCCGGCGACAGGTATCTGCCCGCTCTCACGATTCCAGTGCGCAATACCGACGCGCCGGGAGACACCGTTGGGCTGGATCAACCACAGGTAATCGGCGTCAGCATCGACCAGCGGCGTGCAGCCTTGCAGGTAATCGCGGGCCTCTTGCAGCGGTTGATAGCGCAACCGGCACGGCTCGGCGACAGCCCCCAGAACCTCTACTTCGTCGACTCGCAACGGGTAGATGAGGCGGTCGCCGTCGTCCAGGCGAATGTTGCGGGCAAACCCGACTTCCACTGCGACCGGGTCCAGTTCTGCCACCTGGCGCCCGGTGACCGGCATGTGCCTGACTTGCTCGGCCAGCCGCACAGCGAGGGCTGCCCGGCTCGGTCTATCGAAGAGCAAGGCCATGCGCTGCAACACGTCCAGATCGAACAGCACCCCGGCCTTGAGCCGAGACTGTTCCTCAAGCAAGGACTGACGCAGCAATACGCCCGCCAGCCAGTAACTCTCGGCATTGGGCTGTGCCACGCTGATCACGTCCAGCAATCGCCCGCCCGCTGGCAGGTCGACCGCCCCCGGATTGGCAACGTCGCCGGTGACGGTGACCGCTGCCTGGCTGACGCCAGTGATCAACAGCAGGCACGCCGATAGAGCCCTGACCCGCTTCAACGGGCATGCCTGCGGTCAGGGGTCAGTTGCACAATCTTGACTCGCAACTGCGAGGTCAGTTGCTGCTCACTCTGCACAATGAAGCCGTCAACGGGATCGACCCAGTAACGATTGGTCGCACTCAGGCCGATGGCCGGGGCGTCAATCTGCTCATCGACACGTAGCACGGTGTATTCCTTGTTGAGGATTTCGAGGGTTTCCATGGATTTGCGCAAGAAGCGACTGTTCAAGGTCACCCCCACTTCCTGGCCTTGATAGAGATCGATCCAGCGCTGGCTGGTGTAGCCATCCGGCACTCGATGAAGGCCTTGCTTGAAGGGCGCGGCGTCGGCAAGACGCGTCCCGTCCAGATCGCCGCCCTGGCCCAGGCCGATGCTGCGCACCGCAAGGCCATCGCGCATGAGCAGAACCTGTTTGCCGGACGCGACCCAGAACTGCAGGTCATCGCGCTCACGCATCAGCGCCAGCACGCCAGAACCGGACGGCGTGGTCAGTTTGAGTTGCGGATACTTGACCTCGGCCACTTGTGCCGGCGTCACCTCCAACTCATCCGGCCCGATCACCGCCGATTTGAGGTTGCTAAACGAAGCGCTCATCAGCGGGTTACAGCCACTCAACATCACGGCCGCAATCAAGCAGGCGCCAACTTTCAACGTTTTCACTGTCGGGCCCGGCCTTATTTGCTGTTGCTGCTGACTTCACTCATGTTCTTCGCTGCGGAAGCGCCCGTACCGACAATCGTTGCCGATGGCACCAATTGGCTGATGAAGCGGTTCCAGCGAGTCACGTTGGCAGGCCCGACATACACGACGTCCTGAGGACGCACTTCGAAGTGCGAGGCGAGCGCCATGGCAGTTGGCGATTCGGCTTCCAGCTGGTAAACCTTCGCCGGTTCCACATCCAGGTTTTCAACGCCCCGGATGACGTACACGGCGTTGCCGTTGGAGGTGGTCTGACTCAGGCCGCCCACCGAGCCGAGCACATCGGACAGGTTCATGGTGGCGGTCTTGAAGCTCAATGCGCGCGGCTGATTGACCTCACCCATGACGTAGATGCGCTTGTTGTCGTTGTATGGCAGGTACAACTGATCTCCACCCTTGAGGTAGATGTTCTGCAACTCGGAGTCCTGTTGATTGAGCGAGTCAAGATTGAGCGGGTAAACCCGCCCGTTGCGCGTCAGCAACAGGCCCGACAGATCGGCATTGCTGGTATCAATACCGGCAGAACCGAGGGCTTCGACCACACTCAGCGGATTGGTGGAGATCGCTTGTGAGCCGGCCTTGGAAACCGCCCCCGTTACCACGACTTTCTGACTGGCAAAACGCAACACCGCGACATCCACCTGCGGCTCGGCGATGAACGCCGACAGTCGTTGTTCGATGTCCGAGCGCAGCTCCTGGATGGTCCGGCCGGCGGCCTGGACTTCCTTGATGTACGGGTAATAGAGCGTGCCATCGGAACGCACCAGACGGCCGTTGGCATCGATCTGTTGTTGCGCGCCGGACGGGGCCGTCAGCTCGGGGTGATCCCAGACCGTGATGTACAGGACATCGTTGTTGCCGATGCGGTATTCGGCAGGCGCCGCCAACAATTCAGCCGGCACTGACTCGCGCTTTTGCGTGGCCCGGTTCATGGAGATCAGCTTGGGGGTGATCGGAATCAGCTCGACCCGGCTGCTTTCACTGGCCCCTTGGCGAGTGATAGCACTGGTGCTCAGGTATTGGCCGGGGGAAAACATGCAACCTTGCAAAGCGATACTTGCCAACATTAAAAGATAAACACTACGAGTCATAATGGCACTACGCTATTCAAGGGCGAATCTAAAAACAAAGTCACCCGACTTTCGTCGGGCGACCTTGTACTGCACCAACAGATGTTTCAGTTAGTTGTGCGTGCCGGTTGTACCGGTGGTACCTGTCGTACCGGTGGTACCGCCGTTGGCACTTCCACCGCTGTTGGACGCCGCTATGGCACTGGCAACCATTGCAGTACTGGCTGCAGGGGCTTGGGAAGCCGCTACATTACCGACTACATGGGTCACCGCTGTAAGCGGCGCTTCAGCTGCGGTAGCCCAGTTGCTCAACATCGTCAACAGGGCAATCGCCATCACTTTTTTCATATCAACTCCTTTCTAACATTCAACCTGATAGAAATCGGGCATTGCGTTAGAGGTGGTAGAGTTCAAGTCCGCGAAAATCGCGAACAAGATCCGTTGTTCTTTCACAGTCTTACCCAACTGATAAAAGTCGAACGGCAGGTTTATATCTACGGACTTGCAAAAGGCATTGCCAGTGTATTTTCCCGACGATATCTAACAACCTGACCGGAAATAACATTGGGCTAAAACGCCATCATCCCAGGTAGCCCTTGGGGTGATTCGATTGCCAGCGCCAGGTGTCGGTGACCATGTCCTGCAAGTTGCGCGTGGCTTTCCAGCCCAACTCCCTGGCGGCCTTGGAAGCGTCGGCCCAGCTCTGGGCAATATCACCCGAGCGACGCGGCATCACCCGATACGGCACCGCTTGCCCGCATGCCTGTTCGAAAGCGCGCAGCACTTGCATCACGCTGTAGCCATCGCCCGTGCCCAGATTCCAGGCATGAATGCCCGTGCGTCCGACGATGGACTGCAGGGCCTTCAGGTGCCCGTCCGCCAAGTCCACGACATGGATATAGTCACGCACGCCCGTGCCGTCGACCGTGGGGTAATCGTCGCCGTAGATTGACAACTCCTGCAGGCTGCCGACCGCCACCTGGCTGATGTAAGGCACGAGATTGTTGGGGATGCCGTTGGGGTCCTCGCCCATCTGACCGCTGTCATGCGCCCCGATCGGGTTGAAGTAACGCAACAGCGCGATGCTCCAGCGCGGTTCGGCCAGGCTCAGGTCGCGCAGCACATTTTCGACGATCAACTTGGATTGACCGTAGGGATTGGTCGGGTTGCCCGTGGGGAAATCCTCGCGGATCGGCATCTGCTCCGGCTCGCCATACACCGTAGCCGATGAGCTGAACACCAGGCGAAACACCCCGGCCGCCGCCATCGCCTGGCACAGCGTGATGCTGCCGCCGACGTTGGTCTCGTAATACTCAAGCGGCTTGCGCACGCTCTCGCCGACAGCCTTGAGCCCGGCAAAATGCAGGACAGCGTCGATGCTGTGCTCACGGAAAATCCGGTCCAGCAAGGACCTGTCACACACATCGCCGCGAATCATCAGCGCACTTTTGCCGCAGATGGCTTCCACGGCGTGCAGTGCCGCATCGCTGCTGTTGCAAAGATTATCCAGCACGACAACTTCATAACCTGCTTCAAGCAGGGCAAGTGTGGTGTGTGAGCCGATATAGCCAGTGCCACCCGTTACCAGAATCTTCATAGCGCGGTCCGTCATTGGATAAGTGCCAAGTAGCGTGTCAAGCCTCACGCCGTGGATATGTGTCGCAACCCACACAAATAAGGCGACAACAACCTAAAACAAAATTAGTTCAACGACTGGCAATAAATATTTTTGCAGGTCAAACTGTATTGCCCGGTACTTATTAGCACTCCAAGTGCACTCATCACTATCAACAGATACCGACTAAAAATAACTAATAGCACTCCAACTGACATCTCATAACATTGTCATGTTTTACCATCATTGCTAATTGCCATTAACCACCTGACTCAGGTATTAAAGCAATCCTTCAATACCCATTGAAACTTTCACCCCTTCGTTAGTGCGCGCACCCGTTGGCTGTGTTCCATGACTGTCCAGGATACTTTTATGATTCGTAAATGTTTGTTCCCCGCTGCCGGCTATGGCACGCGTTTCTTGCCGGCAACTAAAGCGATGCCCAAGGAAATGCTGCCGATCGTCAACAAGCCGTTGATCGAGTACGCCGTTGAAGAGGCGCGGGACGCCGGCCTGCAGCACATGGCAATCGTGACCGGGCGGGGCAAGCGCGCATTGGAAGACCACTTCGACATCAGCTATGAGCTGGAGCACCAGATTCGCGGCACCGAGAAAGAGAAATTCCTCGCCGGCACCCGCGAGCTGATCGACACCTGCACCTTCTCCTACACCCGTCAGGTGGAAATGAAGGGGTTGGGTCACGCGATTCTCAGCGGTCGTCCGTTGATCGGCGATGAGCCGTTCGCCGTGGTACTGGCCGATGACTTGTGCCTGAACCTGGAAGGTGACGGCGTCCTTGCGCAAATGATCCAGCTCTACAACAAATTCCGCTGCTCGATCGTGGCCATCCAGGAAGTCCCACGCGACCAGACCCACAAGTACGGCGTGATCGCCGGCGAGCTGATGTCCGACGGCATCTACCGGGTCAACCACATGGTGGAAAAGCCTGCCCCGCAAGACGCTCCGTCAAATCTGGCGATCATCGGCCGCTACATTCTGACGCCCGATATCTTTGACCTGATCGCCGACACCGAACCGGGTAAAGGTGGCGAGATCCAGATCACCGACGCCTTGATGAAACAGGCGCAGGACGGCTGTGTGCTGGCCTACAAGTTCAAGGGTTTGCGCTTCGATTGCGGTGATGCCGAGGGCTACCTGCAGGCGACCAACTTCTGCTACGAGAACGTGTATCTCAAGGGCCGCTGAGACGGCTCCAACACCCGACGCCCACTCTTCATTCAGGCAGGCCAACCATGAACATTGAAAAACTCTCGGCATACATTGAAATGGAGGTGGGCAACCTCGGGGTGATGTCCTCGCTATCGCGACATCAGCGGTTGCCGAGCGCCAACGAGTCCTGGCTCGGCCCCACTCTGCTGGTGGAACGAATCGGTATGTTTCCCTCTTCCGGAGACATCCGCCGGCCGATGCTCGACCCCTATCCCCTCCTCGCTCACCTGAAAAGGCTTTACCTCGGGCAGGCGCTGGAAATCGATGACCGTGACGGACTGAAAGTGATTTTCAACGACTGGCGATTCCGGGTGCGCATTTGCTGCAACGAGCCGGCGATCATCATCAATGTGGAAACCCGTTGTGTTACACAACTGATGCCGCTCAAGACCGCAGAGCTGCTCGCTCATCTGGAGCGCTTCGAATCGACTGCCCTGTAGGAGCGAGCTCGCTCGCGATGGACGCCAACGATAACGCGCCCGACCTGAATCACCGAGTTGTCCAGACGTTTTTCGCGAGCGAGCTCGCTCCTACAGTGTCGTGCCGCAGTTGCCCTTATTGCCACCGACAATAAGGCGATAGAAAAAATCTGCGATCACTCGCCCTCCCGTGGCCGGAACCGGATGAATCTTGTCCGGGCCGATCATGGCGGCGGTGTAGCGTTTGACGTCGGTACCGAACGCACACTGCAGATTGGCGTAACCGAGGTGTTCCTTGCGTGCCCAGGGCTCCAGAACCTGCGCATAAGCCGACATCGGGTAGGCACTGGATCGCGTGGTGTCCTGGCGCAGGATCAGGTTGATGCTCGCCGCTGGTTGAATCTCGCGGACCATCCCCACCAACCCCTGAACGTTTTTCAGATACTGCTCGGGTTTCACGCCGAAACCCTGATCGTTACCGCCGAGCATGATCAGGTAAATATCTGCGGGGATCTTCGACACCACCGCTTTCCACTGCGCCTGCCACTGAGGGTCGTTGTGGTAGAAGTCAACGGATGCCGCGCCGGATGCGGCAAGCTTGGACACCCGCACGCCGCCCTGATCGTTGCTCATCCACAAGCCAAACAGCGTTGACGCACCTTTCACCACTTCCAGCCTGAATGCCCAATCCGCCCCGACCGATGTGCCTGGCAGCAACACTTCCTGAACCCCGGCGCCTTCGAGCTGCAATGGCTGCCAGTCTTGCGATGGCGTCCAGCGATAGCGCACCTCACTGGATTCACCGTTGCCGAGGTAGAACAATTTCGCCTGAGTGACAGCGGTGTTGATCGCCGGTGTCGGGCTGGCATCGACCTGAAGCCATGCGCCGGGCCGCCCCGTCACGGTGCGGCTGTCGGGGCTGGCCTGGCCGAGGCCGGACACCTGCCAGTCACCACCGAAGTACTTTTCGCTGCTGCGGGTGTATTTGAAATGCGAGCCGCCAAGTGCCGCGCCGTGGTTGAAACCGACGTAACCGGGGCCGGCAAAACCGACCTCTCCGGCCACACGCTGCACCAGCCTGTTCAGATAGAAATCCTGCCCGGCGCTGTAGCTGTCGCCGATCACCGAGATCGACAGCACCTTCCCCGCTTTGCCTTCGCGCCACTGAGCAAACCGCTCGCGCGCATCGCCAACTTCGACCACCGACGCCGCAACAGGCTGGACGTCATCAACTGCCAACATGCAGCGTTTCCTTCACTCGGACAATCATCAGGATTGCGCCACCGGGGCGATGTTCGCCGCCGGTTTCCTGGTCGCCGCACGCTCCCCCAGAAACAGCACGGAAGTGAAATTGAATCGACTGAAAACAATCGAGAGAACAACCGGCCCCAGCAAGCCACAAGCCACGCCACCGAGCACCAGCAGGCTTTCATCCTTCACGCCCAAGCGCCCCAGCACAAACCGCGATGTGGCGGCGAACAGCACATGGAACAGGAAAATCGCATAGGAATATCCGCCCAACCAGGTCAGCCACTTCGAGCGCATGTCACTCGACAGCAACGCAATGCAGGACACGCAGCCCACCGTCAAACCGATCAGGCTGCGGCGATCGACGATCAACTCGCGATCCACTGCCGCCACGTACAGCAGCGTCAGCGAGATCAACACGAACACCAACGGGCCGATCACCTTGAACCGTTGCTTGAACACGCCGACCTTTGCCCGGCCAATCATCCCCGCCACGAAAAACGGCAGCAGGTAGATCGCGCCGTTGATGCCGAACGCATCGAACTTGAACGGTGGCAGTAGAAACACCAGCGCGGCAAACGCAAACAACAGATACAGCCGAGTCGCCGTGCGCAACAAGCCACGCCACTCCAGCAGACCGACGAACATGAAGATGATGAACACCGCCTGCAAAAACCAGAAGTGGTTGACCGGCACGTAGAACGACAACAACGCATCGATCACACCGACGTCCTTGTTCACACCCGGACCCACCGCCTGCAACACGGAGAACGGAACACCGACGCAAAACAGCGGCACGATCAGCCGCCGGACCTTGCCGGAAAAAAACGCTGAAAAGTCATTGCCGCGGATTTTGTAGATGGCGTAAATGTAGCCGGAAATGAAGGTGAACAGCGGCATGCGCACATACACCATCGAATCGGCGATCACCCGAAACGGCGAGCCGATGTCTATTTTCAAGCCACCGCCCAACGGGCCGATGACGTGATAGAGCACCAGCAGCAGGCACGCCAGGCCACGCAGGGTTTCGATCTCCAGGGACTTTTTCTTGCTCGACATAAAGCACCTGCCTCAATTCAGAACTCTTGATTCAACTTGCACCGGCTTGTTCGCTCGCAGCATCAATCCCAGGCCCACGAACAACACTGGCACCACCATCGAGAAGTGCCGGGCGAAGGAGCCGAAGTCCGGCTCGAACAGGCCTTGAACCAGCAGAAACGCCAGGGGAATCGCGATCAGTTCCTTGGGTTTGGTCTGGATCGGCGCGCCTTTGTAATCGGTCGAGGTGATGACTTTGAACAGCAGCAACGCGGTCATGATCATCAACGCCACGAAGATCACCTGCCCTGGCCCCGACAGCAGAATCAGCTCCACCGGGAACGACAGCCGGAAGAAGATGATCATCGAGTCCAGCGCCTGCGAGACGAAATCGCCGCCGCTGAGCCAGGACACGATCAATGACTTCGAGCCCTCCTCACCCGCCGTGCGCAGTTCGTTGTTACTGGCGCGAATCGACGACACCGGAAAGCCGAGCGCCACCTGGATCGCCATGGCGACCGCCAGGTAGAACAGGAACAGCATCAGGAAGAAGGTGAAGCGCGAGACATACTTCTTCATCACGCAGACGCCGACCCAGGACAGTGAAAACAGAATCCAGTAGGGTCGGATCAGCACGCCGTAGATCACCGCCGAGAAGAAAAATCCGCCGCGATATTTACGCGTCAACGAGCTGAGCAAAATGCTCAACACCGCCACCGACACAATGATTTCCTTGGTCAGATTTTCAAGGAAAAACGAGCGAACGATGCCCCACAGACACAGCGTGCCGAAAATCGCCAAAGGCATGCGCCGGAAGACCACCACCGGAATTGCCGTGAGGAAAAAATTGCAGAACATGCCGTAGGCCCAGGCATTGGTCAGATTGATCCCGGTGGGCCGCAGCAGGAACGCCGAACACTCGTAGGAAGAGCGATCCGGCGAGAACGGGTTCCAGAAATTACAGTTGTCGGCACGGGCGTAGGACGACCACAAGGTCATGGCATCCGGGCCTGGATCGCGGGGGACCAACAGCGGCATGGCCACCGACAGAAACAACCCGGTGAACAGGATCAGGAACGAAATCGAGGAATCGAGCTTTCTGCCGCGAAACTCGATCAGTGGCAGCTTCAACCCCATGCCAAAGCCCCTTTCGGCCGGGTCACACGGGTCAACACGGCAATCACGCCGAGCTGCACGATGATCGCAAAGACGTTGCCCCAGGCAGCGCCATAAATCGAATAGTGCTTGATCAGCACGTAGCTGACGGGCACCGAAACCAACAAGCAGATCGCTGCACTGGCCAGTGACACCCGGCTGTTTTTCGAAGCAATCAGCCCACCCCAGACGATGTCGCCAATCGCACGCAGGGCGAAGGAAAAAATCAACACACCAAGGATCGCGTTGTCCGGGCGAGGAACACTGGTGGCAACGTAATCGAGCACCACGTTGAAGAACAGGTAAATCAGCACCGCCACCGCAGCGGACACCGCCAGCGAGCGCATGACCCACTTGTTCACGAACAATTGCCTGACCGTGAACAGCTGTTGATCAGCCTGGAAACGCTTGGCGAGCACCGGAATGCCGACCACCGCCACCACCGCGTAGGACAGCGCTTGCAAGGTGTTGGCCGCCGACCACGCGTACACGTATTTACCGAGGCTGGCATAAGGTTCCAGATCGGCGATCAGAAAGCGCTCGGCATACTGACTCAATGCGATCAACCCGGTGCCGAGATAGAACGGCAGCCCGGCCTTCCACACGGTTGCCGTGGCCAACGTGCCGGTCACCCGCCCCTTGTGCACGCTCACCACAATCAGGTAACCGGCCACGATCACCAGCACGTTGGCGGCGACCCACAGCCAAAGCACACTGGCGATCCCGGACACCTGGCCGAACATCATCCCGCCCACCGCCAGCAATGCCCAGAGGCCGGTCTTGATGAAAAACAGCAGTGCGCCTGCGGTGGCTTTCTGCGCCGAAAACACGAAGGAGTTGATCTCGAAGGACAGGTGCTCGGTAAGCAGCACCAGCGTCACGCAGAGGATCAGCGCGGTCGTTGCCTCGACCTCCTGGAACAGCGAATAAACCAACACCGTCGCCACCGACAACAGCAGCCCCACGGCCAGGTACAGCAGCAGGACCTTGTCGACGACCCGTCGCGAACTGCCACCGACGCTGATCAGCCGATTGATTTCCGAACTGAAACCGACGCTGTAGAACTTCGACGCAATCAACGAGGCGGCGACCACCACGCCGTAAAAGCCCAACGCCTCATACCCGAGGAAATGGGTGATCGCCAGCACCAGCAAAAACTTCGCGCCCAATGCCCCGCCGCGAAGCAGTAGCCGAAATATCATCGAACGATACCTTTGATGATGTCGTCCATGGCCACGGTTTTCGCCTCGATCTCGCGGCAGGTGTCGGTCAGGCGTTTACCGAAACTGGATAAGGCGTTCGGTGCGTAGACCGTGTCGATGATGGTGTCGACATTAATGTCACCGCCGTTGATCACCCAGTCTTCCACGCCCATGTCCTGATAAGCGCCAAAACCTTTGCGCTCATAGCTGATGTGGTACGCCGGAACGCCGGACAACAGCGATTCGATGGCGCCGTGCAGACGCACGGAAATCACCAGGTCCGGCTGATATTTGGCCAACGTCGCTTTCAATGGCAGCAGGTCTTCGGTAATGCCCAATTCGCGATAGAACGCACCGTCATCATTGCCGCGAACGGCGCTCTGGACCGCGCAAACCACTTTGCTTCTGTTCTTCAAGCGCTGCAGCAGCAACTTCAAATTGGCCACGTAAGCGACCTTCTTCTCCTTGCTCCACTCCGGCGGCTTGCGCAGTACGACGCACACCGTTGCCGGCGATGATGCGCAACGGGTGAACTTGGGCTGCATGAGGATTTTGCTGGCCAATGACTGGACCGCCAGATCCGGCGCCCGGTAGACATTTTCACAGGCATCGAAAATCGCCGAGGACCTGTTGTCACGTACAAACACCGCATCGGCGCTGGCGTAATGCTCGACGATCTTGCGGCTCTCACCATGAAACGGCCCGATGCTTTGCGGCAGGTACACCGACGGCACTTTGCTGAGGATCGCGGTTTCCAGTTGCTTGGCGTGGCCCAGTTTCAGCTTGATGTGTTCGAAGGCACTTTTCGAGCGCATGTAACCGCCACCGACGCCGACGATCAAATCGGTTTTCTTCAGCAGCTCTGCCAGGCCTGCATAAGACTGATTGAGAAACACCGCTTGCTTGACCCGACCCAAACCCTTGGCCGCCATCACCGGCGCGTCAAAACGCTTGTGCGGCAGGTAGTCGAAGGATTGCGGATCCGAGGCCACGACATTGATCGAGGTGTCTTCACCAAAGTTGCGCTGCACCAGGGCAATGGCCAAATCGACGAGCAGACCGTCACCGGAGTTGGACGCACTGTAGCCATGCAAAATCGTTACGTTCATAAGCTGAGTTCTACTTAAAAAGTGGGGGCGCGATACAGGTCATAGGTCTGACGGATCATCAACGCGGCACTGAAGCGCTCGCGGACGATCTTGCGACCTTCGCTGCCGAGGTCGAGCAACTTCGGCTTCTGGATTTTCGCCAGCACGTCGGCCAGCGCCTGGTGGTCGCCGGTGGGAAAGACGTAGCCGGACACCTCATTGGTGACCAACTCGGGCAGCGACGTGCAATTGCTGGCAATCACCGGCAAGCCCATGGCCATGCCTTCCAGCGGCACCATGGCGAAGCCTTCCCAGCGACTCGGGACGATCAGCGCATCGGCTTTTTGGTACAGCGCCTGCACTTCGCTCGGCGTGACCCACGGCAGGTATTCAACCCCTTCCATCGGCGGACACTCGACCGAATCCTCGTTCACGGCACTGCCCACCACCGTCAGTTTCAGGTCGCTGCGCTGTACCTTGGCGAAGGCCTTGAGCAACACGTCGAAGCCTTTCTGGTAGTCGAGACGGCCGACGAAGAGCAGGTGAATCGGCTCGGGATTATTGGCTTTAGGCGCGCCATCCTTGTGATGAATGCCGTTGTAGATCAGCTTCATGCGCTTGCGCTGAATGCCGAACCGCGCGGCTTTGTCGAGCTCGTACTGGCTGACGCAGATGATCACATCGGTGACCTTCTGCAATACCCGCTCGATCCACGCATAGGCTTTCTGCTTGGTCGGCGAGCTTTCCATCAGGAACGAAAAGGCGTGCGGGCAGTAGACAATTTTCGGCTTGCGCCACGGTCGCAACAGCACACACACGCAACGGCCAATCACCCCGGAAAAGGTGCTGTGCAAATGCACCACATCGGGTTTTTCCTTGAGCATCACCTGGGTCAGTCGCCAGGCGAAGCGCAGCAACGACGGCACATTGCGCCCGGTCCGGGCGAAGGTGCGGATCTGTTGCCCAGCAATCCCGTGCAGTTCTTTTTCCTGATCCTGCGGGACCAGATAGACCAACTCATAGTTTGCCGCGTCGCCTTCGGGCGAAGCCGAAATCGTGCGGATCACCGTCGCGACGCCACCTTTTATCGTCTCAGCCACGTGCAGTATTTTTTTCACAACTCACCCACTTCATGCATGTAAGGACAATCGCTGACACTCAGGATTTATCGGACGCGTATTCGTAGTTGTAATAGCCATAGCCGCCGTTGCCGTAGTAGCTGGCAGCACGCTTCTCGACACCGTTGAACACTGCGCCCTTCAACTCGATACCGTTCTGGGCGAATCGACGAATCGTCAGTTCGATCTCTTTGGCCGGGTTCACCCCGAAGCGCGTGACAATCAGGCTGATCCCCGCTTCACGACCGACAATCGCCGCATCCGTCACCGCCAGCAGCGGCGGCGTATCGATGATCACCACGTCATACAGCTCGCTGAGTTGCGCCAGCAGCTCGCGGAAATTGGCGTGCATCAACAGCTCGGAAGGATTGGGCGGGACCTGCCCGCGGCTGATGAAGTGCAGGTTGTCGATTTCGAGTTGAGTAATGGCCTGCTCAATGCTGCAGCGCTTGACCAACAGGTCCGACAAACCGTTGGTGATCGGTGTGTTGAGCGTCTTGTGCAGATGGCCTTTGCGCATGTCGGCATCGATCAGCACCACCCGCTGCCCGCTTTGCGCCATGACTGCCGCGAGGTTGGAAGAGACGAAGGTTTTGCCAACCTGCGGGCTGGGGCCGGAAATCATGATCCGGTTGTTGGTCGAATCCAGCGCCGCAAAGTGCAGACACGTGCGCAAACTGCGGATCGACTCGATGGACAGGTCCGTCGGGTTACGCAGCGCCAACAGATACGCCGGCTTGCCCGTCCCGTCCTGGGAACGAACCTTTTTACTGTCCTCTTCCTTTTGCAGCGCGCTGTATGGAATCGACGCGTACACCGGCAAGCCGAGTTGCTCGATGGCCTCAGGGGCTTCCAGGCCTCGGCTCAGGGACTTGCGCAGCAACACCAGCGCTACCCCGAAAAAGGCGCCGAGGAAGGTTGCAATCAGCACGATCAAGGCCTTGCGCGGCTTGACCGGGTTGGTCAAGTCGACATCCGCGGTGTCGATCAAGCGCACATTGCCCACCGCCCCCGCCCGGACAATATCCAGCTCCTGGGATTTGTTCAGCAGTTGCGTGTAGATCTGCGACGCCACTTCCACATCGCGGGTCAGGTTCAGCAGTTCCTGTTGCGTGGCAGGCAGGTCCTGGGCCTTGCTCTCCAGCGCCTTCTGCTGCTGGGTCAATTCGCCGATCTGGGTCATCAGCGCGCGATACGCCGGATGCTGTTTGGTGAACTTGCGATCCATCTCCGCCTGTTGCATTTTCAGTTCGGAGATACGCGTGTCCAGACTGACAACCTGTTCCAGCACCGACTGGGTTTCGAGGGAAATGTTGACCGTCTTGCCGCGGGTTTGATAACCATTGAGCGCATCGCTAGCCTTGGCCAGGTCGCGTTTGACCTGCGGCAGCTGGCCTTGCAGGAACTCCAGGCTCTGCGCCGCTTCCGCCGACGTGCGTTGCACGTTCTGCTGCACATACAACGAAGCGATTTTATTGAGGATTTTCACCGCCTCGGCCGCGTCGGTGCTGGCCAGGGCCAAACGAATAATCCCCGACTCCTTGCCTTGCTCGGAAATGTCCAGCGCATCCTGATAACTCTGGATGGTCACGATCCGTGAATTGCGCACCACTTCGAAGCGGGTGCCAGGGTTCGCCGACAGCTGAGCGATCTGCCCTTCTATGCCGTTTTGCGCAAACGCTTCGCCAGCAACGCCTTCCACCAGCAAGTTGTCGTTTTCATCGAACAACCGGAATCGATGTTGCTCACCAGCGATCAGCGTGAGTTTCTTGCCCAGCAGCTCTTTTGGCAGATTGAGCCGGGTGATCTCCAGGCGCTCACCGCCCCAGGCATAGCTGTTCAGGCGGAAACGCGGCGCCGCTAGACTGAACTCAGTCTCGCCGCGATAACGTCGGGCGAGAAAACCGCCAATGACCGGGAAGGTGTTGGGGGTGACGTCGATATCAAGGCGAAGATCATCGACGGTTTTGCCGATCACCGCGCGGGATTTGATGATGCCGATTTCGGTCACCGACGGCGATTGCCCGCCGAGCATGCTGTTGAGATCGGAAAACCCGAGCATGTCGTTCTTTTTCGGCTCGACCTGAACCAGCGCGTTCGCCAGGTACACCGGAGTGGCCAAAACCGCATAGGCAACGCCGGTTGCCATGAAGGCACCAGTGAGCGCGCCGATCAACCATTTCTGGTCGATCAAAGAGCCAAATATGCCGAGAAGATCAATACTGTCTTGATCGTTGTCACGGGTGCCGATTACTGACGGTAACTGCATAAGTCTGTTCTTACCATTCACTGATCTGAAGAATATTCATCAATGTCCGAGGCGCTGCGCCCATGAGCTAACAGCATCTTCAATCAATGCATGGGCATGAATAAAAGCGGCCTTTCCTTGACGATACGGATCCTGTATTTCTCGTTCGTTTTGCCACTTGCCGAGCAAAAACACTTTACCCCTCGCATGAGAGGCAATCTTCAGTACTTGTTTTACATGCTCTTTTTCCATGACCAGAATCAGGTCCGATTCATTCACGATGTCCGGTGTAATTTGCCGCGCTGTAAACCCCCGGGCGCAGTGCCCATGGTCTTCCAGAACCTGGAGGGCCGTTGCTTCCATGGCCTCGCCGGTCCGTGCGGCAAGGCCCGCCGAGGTCACTGTGATCGTTGAAGTGGCCAGCGCGTTACGCAGCAAAGCTTCTGCTGTCGGACTTCGGCAGATATTGCCCACGCAAACGACAAGGATCTTTCTGAACAAGGTTACTTTCCTGTGTAATATCAATAGGCCAACATGTCGAATGGGCTTTAGTGAACCCACAAGACCTGCCGGCACTCAGAAATAGATTCGCCCTGTTAATACAAGTGCATTAAGTACCACAGCCACCAAAAACCACCCAACCAGAATTACCGGACCAAAAATAACTGTGATTTTCCGGAAAAAGTTATCCGACAAAAAATAACATTCGCGCACTTCACACCCTCTCGAGTATCGAAATGAAAGTAGCGAGTCAACGATTGGAAATATCATTACCCGTCAGGAGAGCAGGCATGAAATCAGCACATTTCAAACGGCTCATCGCCTCGACCCTGTTAATGCTCAGTGCAGCCAGTCAGGTTTACGCCAGTGACGTGTTCCCCGTACTTGCCGCCAACAAAACCATCGGTGTCCAGGTGAAGATCCAGACCTTCTCCCCCGCCGACGCCGAGCAGATCAAAGCCGCAGGCTTCGGATTCGTGCGCTTTGGCGTATGGACCAACAGCCTGGGCGGCGCGGCGTATCAAAAGCAGATCAGCGATGCCTTCGCCGCGGCCAAGTCCGCCGATCTACCGGTACTGATGACCGTACGCTCGACCAAGGCGCTAACCTCCGCGTCCGGCAACGTCAGCGAACTCGCTGCCGCGGGCGAATCGTTCGCCAATTCGGTGAAGGCGCTGGAGAGTTCATACGGCGCGCAGCTCGTCGCGATTGAAATATGGAACGAACCGGACCTGGCGAAGTACTGGCCAACCCGAAGTCTCGACACGACCTTTGTTCCGTTCATGAGTGCCGTGTGCAGGTCGCTGCAGGGCAAACCGCAATCGACGCCTATGATCGGCTTTGGCTTCGCCCGGCCACCGAGTGCCGGCACGACGTCAGCATTGGCGCTGAACAAAATCGTCAGTGAATATCCCCAATGCCTGAGTGCGATCTCTTATCACCCTTATGGCATGTCCGGGGCGCAAATCAGCAAGACTCAGGCGTTTATTCAGCAAAACTTCCATCTACCGGGCGTCATCAGTGAATGGGGCGTTCCCTCGCTCAGCTCCAACGGCGGGATTGAAGCGCAGGCCAGCAAAATCAGTACGTTCATCGCTGACGTCAAGAAGCTCGACATTGCGCTGACATCGATTTACGAGTGGAAAAACAGTGAAACGGGCAGCAACGATCGGGAGAGAAATTTCGGTTTGCTGACCTCTGATGGCCAATCGAAACCAGCGAAAATGGCAGTTTCGACCCAGTTGAGTCCGGAGCAGGACGCACGCCCACGGGGCGCTGACGGTCAATTGCGTTGAACCTGTGGGGCGTTTCGGTATCGTATTCTTCGATACCACGCCCCGCCTTTCAAACAGCCGTTTTCAGGTTGTTGCCGCAGGGGCCGTCTATACACGTACACGCCCTTGAGTGGCTGTCAGCGCTCGGGTAATGTCATCAGACCCATAGGACAGAGCACGCCCATGACTTCCAAGCTGGAACAACTCAAACAAATGACAACCGTGGTTGCCGACACCGGCGACTTCGAAGCTATCGCTCGCGTTAAACCCGTGGACGCCACCACCAACCCTTCGCTACTGCTCAAGGCCGCGGCCATTCCTGCGTATGCCGAGCTGCTGAACGCCTGCGTCAAAGACTGCAAGGGCGATGTCGGCCTGGCCAGCGACCGTTTTGGCGTGGCCGTGGGGCAAGAAATCCTGAAAGTGATCCCGGGCCGTATTTCCACCGAAGTGGATGCCCGTCTGTCGTTCGACACTGACGCCATGTTGAAGCGCGCGCATCGCCTGATCGAGCTGTACGACAAGGCTGGCATTGGCCGCGACCGCGTACTGATCAAGATCGCATCCACTTGGGAAGGCATCCGCGCGGCCGAAATCCTGGAAAAGGAAGGCATCCAGACCAATCTGACCCTGCTGTTCTCCTTCGCTCAGGCAGCCGCTTGTGCCGATGCAGGGGTGTTCCTGATTTCGCCGTTCGTAGGCCGTATCTATGACTGGTACAAGAAAGCCAACGGCAATGACTACACCGGCGCGGATGATCCGGGCGTGCAGTCGGTGACGCGCATCTACAACTACTACAAGGCCAATGACTACAAGACCGTGGTCATGGGGGCGAGCTTCCGCAATCTGGGCCAGATCGAACAACTGGCCGGCTGCGACCGCCTGACCATCAGCCCGGACCTGATCGACAAGCTGGCGGCGGATACCGGCAAGCTGGAGCGTAAACTGGTACCGGGCCATGCCGGTGAAGCGCGCCTGAGCCTCAACGAGTCGCAATTCCGCTGGCTGTCCAACGAAGATGCGATGGCGACCGAAAAACTGGCAGAAGGCATTCGTCAGTTCGCGCGGGACCAGGAGAAGCTCGAGGCGTTGTTGCAGGCCAAGCTGTGATCTGAGTGGGTGCAATGCAAAAAGGGCGAACCCTGGTGGGTTCGCCCTTTTTTGTATGCGCCTGGTGACTGTCAGGACGCTATCGCGAGCAAGCTCGCTCCTACAGGGGATCAGTGGCGTTCGAGTGCATTCACCAGATCATGGAAGGCTTCGCGATTGGTGTCGTTCAGGCCCATGAGGATTTTGTGCGCTTCGAGCACTTTGATCCGCACCACTTCTTCGGACTGATCCTGGTCTGGCAGGTCGTCCAGGCATTCCGGGCACGGTACAGGTTTGTCAACGATGTTGAACACCTGCTCGAAGCCCATGGACTGCAGTAGCCGCGTGATGTCTTCATGGGTGGTGACGACGGTCGGCAGCAGGCCGACTTTCTGCCGCGACAGGATCGACAGCTTGGCCAGCAGGCCAAGTGTGGTGCTGTCGATGCTGCGGGTTTCGGTCAGATCGATCACGATCGCGTTGAAATTCAACGCGCTGAAGATCC
The DNA here is from genome assembly GCF_000282395.1 of Pseudomonas sp. GM55. NCBI lineage: Bacteria > Pseudomonadati > Pseudomonadota > Gammaproteobacteria > Pseudomonadales > Pseudomonadaceae > Pseudomonas > Pseudomonas sp. GM55. The sequence goes on from NZ_AKJJ01000088.1 coordinate 20,456, forward strand.
GCTCAATAGTCGCATCCAACGCCGAACACAGGGTCAGGCGAACTTCACCGATGAACTTCAGGACGAAGGTGCCATCCTGCTCGGCGAACTGGATTCTACCGGTACTCATCAAAGATTCCTGCTCAACACCAACAGGGCGATATCATCCGGCATCTCCCCTAGCGTGGCCAATCCAAAAACCTGCCGCAACCCATCCAGGGTGCCGCCCGCAGCCTTGACCCGTTGGGGCAACGCCGCTTCTTTTTCTTTGAGTGTGGGTTCTGGCAAAAGGTCCAGAATGCCATCAGACATTAGCGTCAGGCTGAACGTCGGTGGCAGTTCCAGCACATGGTCTTCGTAGGTGGCTTCGTTGAAAAGGCCCACCGGCAGACCACGTCCATCCAGATAACGAACACTGTCTGGCGTGTACAACACTGGCAACGGCAGATGACCGCCGATGCTATAGGTCAACAAACCGGTCTCCTCGTCGATGACTCCACCGACCATTGTGACGTGTTTACCCAGCTTACAACTGATCAGGCCCCGGTTGATATGACCAAGAACCTCTGAAGGCTTGAATTCCGGCAAGGTGCCGCTGCGTTTGGACTCGAACAGCAAGCGCGTGGTCATGAACTTCAACAGCACGGTGACGAAGGCTGAAGAGGCGCCATGACCGGAAACGTCCGCCAGGTAAAAGGCTACCCGGCGCTCGTCGACCCGAAAGTAGTCGACGAAATCACCCGACAGGTACAGCGACGGGATGATCTGGTGAGCAAACTTGAACTCGTCGATGGCCCACGGGCTGACCGGCAGCATGTTCATCTGCACCTGGCGACCGGCGTTCTGGTCCTCCTGGAGCAGGTTCAGGCTGGCAGCGAGCTCGCGGTTGGCCTTCTCCAGCTTCTCGCGGTAGCGCTGGTTCTCCAGCAACAGGCGCGCACGATCCAGGGCCCGGCGCACAGAGTGCTCGAGCACGGCCAGATCTTCGAGAGGCTTGATCAGGTAGTCCGCTGCGCCCAGGCGCAGGGCTTCGACCGCGTCGTTCATCACGCCCGCACCCGAAACCACAATCACCGGCGTTTGCGGCGACAGCTCGGTGACCTGGCGGATGAGTTCGAGTCCGCCCATCTGCGGCATGCGCAGATCGCAGATGACCAGGTCGGGCTTGTCTTGCTCGAATACCTGAAGACCCTGCTGACCATTGCTGGCCTGCAAGACACTGAAACCACTGTCTTCCAAATAGGCGGCGAGGCTCGCGCGCACTACTTCGTCATCATCGATTATCAGCAGCGTGGCACTGGTTTTTGGCATGTGGGCAAACGGCGCCAGAATTAGGTTGGCGTAGCAGGCGGGGACTTCGGCCCGGCACTGACTACTGGATTCGCTTTCTAGCCTCTCTGTTGCACCGCTTTCGGGCATTTGCCCTACACACATGTTCACCAGAGGTGCCCTTCTAAGGCGCAGACGGTACTCCCATCCGCTGGGCGTTTCAAGCTCACGCCGATGGTCGCTTGACGTCTTTATTTGTCAAATCACCGAGAGTTATAAGAACAGCCAAATCCGTAACCCAATGAAAGGTTCGAACCTATGAGTCAAACCGCTCGGGCCTATAGTGAAAAGCTCGATTTCAACCGCATGCAGGTCTTCGCAGACAAAAAAAGGCGACCTTGAGGGTCGCCTTTTCAATTTACCGGTCGACGTTAAAAATCGTCTTCAACCTGACCGTCTTTCACCTTGAATTCACGGTTCTGCAAGTACGCATTACGAATGAAGGTGTACTTGTCACCGGTGATCAGCTTCTCGCTCGACAGCAGGTTGGCACGGGTATCGATGATGTCCAGGGCATAGAACGAGTTACGCACAGGCACGTCGTTGACGTAACGATAAGCACCGGTATAGCTGTCGACGTACTTGGATGGCGCATCACGCAAGGTGCTTGGCCCCAGCAGTGGCAGCATCACGTAAGGGCCGCTGCCGACACCCCAGTAGCCCAGCGTCTGACCGAAGTCTTCGTCATTGCGCTGCAGGCCCATCTTGGTGCCGACATCAATGACGCCCAGCAAGCCGAAGGTGGTGTTGAAAATGATTCGTGCGGTATCAACGCCTGCGGCGCGAGGTTTGGCCTGCAGGATATCGTTGGCCAGGTTGCGCACATCGCCGATGTTCTGGAAGAAGTTGTGAACGCCGTCTTCGACAAACTGCGGCGTCACGTACTGGTAGCCCTGGGCCAGGGGTTTGAGCGCGTAGGTATCGATTACGTCGTTGAACTTGTAAATCGGGCGGTTGACGCTTTCCCAAGGATCCTCTTCCGTGGCTGCCTGGGCAACGAACGGAACCAGCATCGCACTGGCGCATACACAAATCCTGGCTAGATGATTGCTCCAGCGCATAGAAAAAAAACTCCTTGGTTTGTACCGGCTCGGGCGCTTGGCCCAGGCAATAAGTTGGCAAGTATAAGACGTAATCGCCGTTTAAGGCACTTTGCACGAAATCCACACCGAAGGAATCGCGCCAAATGTGAGCGATTCACATCCGTGTCACTCAACTGTCACCGTCGCCCACTAGCCTTCAGGCTATTTCAGGGACGTTCTCATGCCGCTCGCCGAAGCCTTGCCCCAAACTGCCCCCTGCCTGACCGCCGTACTGTTCGGCCTCAGTGGCTGCCTGGTGGATTTCGGCGCACACACGCACCGGCACGGCCGCCACTCGGCCGAACACGCCGAGGCCACACCTGGCGCACTGGATAGCCTGCGCAGCTTGCAGCGCCAGCAAATCCCCTGCGCCTGGCTCGATGAACTGCCCCCTGCCCTCAGCCAATCTCTGGCCGCTGCACTGCCGGAATGGATCAAACCTTCGCAACATCCAGAAACATACAATCCATGGCCCGCCCCGAATGCCTGCTGGCAGGCCTTGATGACCCTGAACGTCGACCGACTCGACGGTTGCGTACTGGTGAGCGGTGAGCCCGGCTTGCTGCAAGCGGGGCTCAATGCCGGGTTGTGGACCATCGGCCTGGCGTCCTGCGGCTCGCTGTGCGGGTTGACGCCCCAGGAATGGCAGGCGTTGACCCAGCAGGAGCGCGACATCAAACGCGCCAAGGCCACGATGCAACTGTTCGGTCTGGGCGTGCATTCGGTGATCGATCACCTCGGTGAACTCGACACCTGCCTGGCCGATATCAGCTTGCGTCGGCTCAAGGGCGAAAAGCCCTGACCGAGATCATGCAGGTTGTGCGCGAGTGGATTAATCTAAGGGGAAGCCATAGATCTTTGGCGTGCCGCTGCGGTCTATGCCAGTGCCTATCGAGAAAAGGAAGAACGCCATGCCTGCCCGCGAACTGCAAGAACAGCTCAATGCCCTGCGCGAGCAATTGGAACAGAATCCTCCGTTGTCTGATGCCGAACGCGCAGAATTGCACGAGCTCATGCAGCAGATTGAACTGAAGCTTGAGCTTGAAACCAAAACCCAGGACTCCAGCCTCGCCGATGGCGTCAACCTCGCTGTCGAGCGCTTCGAACTCGAACATCCGACTCTTGCCGGCACCCTGCGCAACATCGGGCAGGCCCTGGCCAACATGGGCATCTGAAGCCCGCCAGACGCCAAAAAGCCCTGCTGGCGATAGCAGGGCTTTTTTGACCGGAAAAACGCTTGAGCCCTGTAGGA